>CAMVRW010000089.1 GCA_947169985.1 uncultured Butyrivibrio sp.
AGATAAACGCCGCCCTCACCATCTGTGACCCAGGTAGCAGCATATTCTTCACCAGAGAGCTCATACCATTCCTTTTGCTTGTCTGTTTCAGGCTGCAATAGGAAATCTCCCATATGCTTTTCTTCAATGAGATGAGTATAAATGGCGATAGATTCAATATTGGTATCACTACTTAGGTAGTACCAGATCAAAGGCTCAATTGTGTCGTTCAGCTCTTCCGTCAGTGTATAAGGGTCTACCAGTCCTCTTTCAAGGGCCTTTCTGAAGGAATCTTCATAGGAAAAGAACTTTACAACGTCATTTTCTTTTTTGACATTACTTTCTATTCCATGGGAAATAACATCAACATTGCCTTCCATGGCAATCTTGGTCTGCTGAATAAGATTAGTTCTTGCAACCAGATAGGAATAGGTACCCAAAATCAGGATAGGGATAACAATTAGAGCTGTAATAGCCCTGATAAGGGTTTTCTTTATGCTGTCTGCATAGCTAAATCGGCCAATTCTACTCATTTTTTCTTGCCTCATCCGTTTTGAAGTATGTCTTTTACCAGTGCATCAACGTTGTCAAAAGCATCTTCCATGGTCTCCCTGTTAAGGAGCACCTTTTGAAGCTCTCTGCCAAGTTTATAGTGAACCTGCTTATTCAGTTCAAAACTCCAGTCCATCCAGGGCGTAAATACCAGTCCGTCTCTGTAGCAGCTCTCTATGCCTCTGAATTCATCACCGTTCTTGAAAGAAGTATCCTTTAGATAGGTTTGACTTCCGGGCCTGTCCTTCCAAAGAGCCATCTGACCCTCGTAAGTAGTAAGTGATTCAACCACCTCTTTTGCCCTTTCAGGGTTCATGGCGTTTGCGTTTATTGCTATACCCACATCACAGCCACCTATGATAGCTTTTCTTGCTCCGTTTGTACCATAGAACGGAATCGTTCCTATGCTCATATCAGGTCTGGCTTCCTTAACAGCCTTATATATTTCCGGGCTACCTACTATCATTGCAGCCTGTTCTCCCACGAACTTCTCCACCGCAGTCCTGTTATCGATGACATACATTTTCTTGGTAAGTATCATATGGGTAAGTAGTTCTTCCCAGTCACCCATATAAGGGTGCAGCTCTTCCTGGAAGGTTGTCCTTCCATACTGGAGCCTACCTCCAAAGCCGCTTCCTCTGTCGGTAGAGAAGTAATTGGCAGAAAGAACGCCCAGGGCACTGTCAGCCACATCATAAGGATCCTCAAGGCTTGCTATTACAGGCTGAACTCCGGCAACAAGCCTAAGGTAATCACAACTTGTCAAAAAGCTCTCAAAAGAAACGGGTATGGGAGCCCTTGCTTTCTCAAGAAGGTCCTTATTGTAATAAATACACACAAACTGTGAAGTATTTGGCACAGCATATACTGCATTTCCATACTCAAAGGCCAACCTTCCTTCATCTGTAAAATCACCGCACATATCTGTCAGATTAAGGATATAACCTGTCCTTGCATGCTTTTCTGCCATCTCCTGGTCCACATAGATTATGTCAGGAGCCCCTTTATAGGAAAGCTTTGAATCCATGATCGGCTCATAGTTACTCTTTGCAATATATTCAAATTCAAATTTATAATCAGGAAATGTTTCGACCAGATAGGCCTGTAGATACTTTAGATCCTCCTGGGTGTACCAGGAGCCTATACGAATAATATTGTCTCTATTTTCGTTATTTCCCGCAGCAAAAGACAAGTTCGCTATACCGGGCCATGAACCCAAAAGCGCACCTGTCATGATTGTTATTGTGGAAATGATACTTACAAAGATCTTCCTTAGCTTAACGCCTTTCATCTGTTCCCTCATAAGAAAATCGAAAGTCCGCTTATCTTACCAGTATCTTTGTTATCTCCCCAATATACATATAGTGATAATCACCATCTTTATAGACCTCATCCACTATGGAATCGTCTATAAAACCCTCTTTTTCATACAGCTGTTTATAGAGCACCCTGCAGGTGATGACATTATCTGCCTCATCAATAAAAGGGATACCCTCGTAATAATTTACGTTAAGCCTTGCCCCTGCAATCTTGTCCTCATCGCGGCCGGAAACAGCCTCCATGTACTTTAATGCTCCCCTATAGTCATTCTTGTTAAGAAAACTTATGGAGAACTCTCCGGAAGCATCAAGAAATTCCTTTGTATATCTGCTGGAACGCACATAAACAATGACAACTCTCTTACCCCATAGATAACCAACACAGCCCCAGGAGCAGGCGGTAGAATTGACCTTATCTCCATTGGCAGCTGTCACCAGCATCTTTCCGCCATCAAAGGTAAATGGTCCTTCATCTACTTCTTCTGGGTTAACGGGCTGAAATACATGAATAGGCATAGGTATCCTCCATCTGTTAGAAGTCTCTTATCTTATCCTCTTCTGTCAAACCGGTGTTCTCAATATTCGTTATGGTAACATCATACGAAATTTCATCACTTACTGTAATAGTAACACGTTCACCCACCCTATGTCCAAGCAATTGTTTGCCAAGTGGTGATTCGATGCTTATAAGACCTTTTAGAGAATTCTTTCTCATGGTGGTCACGATCTTATAGGTCTCTACAGAGCCGTCATCCTCCATCCTTAAGGTTACCGTCTTGTTGACACCAACCTCGTCTTCCTTGGATTCATCATCAATGACTCTGGCAGTCTTTACCATCCTCTCAAGGAATCTGATCCTGCTCTCATTCTGGTTCTTCGCTTTTTTAGCTGCGTAGTACTCGAAGTTCTCAGACAGATCCCCATGAGCTCTTGCCTCTTTTACATGCTCCAAAAGCTCTTTTCTCACAACCACTTTGCGGTGTTCGATCTCTGCCTCCATGTCTTCAATGTCTTTTCTGGTAAGCTCGTTATTCATATTGTCCCCCTGATGTTAGTAGTAAAAAAGAAGGGTAAAGCCGGTGGCTCTACCCTTCCAAAGAAATTCTTTATTTTCCGTATCAAGCCTTGCCAACTGATCCGAAGAGTTCCATCTTCTCCTTAACTGTAGCCTTGATAGCCTCAGCACCAGGAGCAAGAAGCTTACGAGGATCGAATCCCTTGCCTTCAAGATCCTTGCCTGCCTCAACGTACTTACGTGTAGCATCAGCAAATGAAAGCTGGCACTCTGTATTAACATTGATCTTTGAAACGCCAAGATTGATAGCTTTCTTGATCATGTCTGCAGGAATTCCTGTGCCGCCGTGAAGAACAAGTGGCATAATGCCTGTCTTCTGCTGGATAGCATCAAGAACGTCGAATCTGAGTCCTGGCCATCCCTCTGGATACTTACCATGGATGTTACCGATACCAGCTGCAAGCATATCTACACCAAGATCAGCGATTCTCTTGCACTCATCAGGATCAGCGCACTCACCCATACCAACAACGCCGTCCTCTTCGCCACCGATTGAACCAACCTCAGCCTCGATTGAAAGGCCAAGCTGATGAGAAACATTTACAAGCTCTGATGTCTTTGCAACGTTCTCTTCGATGTCATAGTGTGAACCATCGAACATGATTGATGTGAAACCAGCCTTGATGCACTTGTAGCATCCTTCGTATGTACCATGATCAAGGTGAAGAGCTACAGGAACTGTGA
Organism: uncultured Butyrivibrio sp.; assembly: GCA_947169985.1. GTDB lineage: Bacteria > Bacillota > Clostridia > Lachnospirales > Lachnospiraceae > Butyrivibrio. The sequence goes on from CAMVRW010000089.1 coordinate 3,610, forward strand.
TTCCAAGGCTCTCGTCCATAGCCTTAACCATTGCAGCAACAGTTGTGAAGCCTGTCATGTACTTGCCGGCACCCTCAGATACACCAAGGATTACAGGAGACTTAAGCTCTTCAGCTGTTAAAAGAACTGACTTTGTCCACTCAAGGTTGTTGATGTTGAACTGGCCAACTGCATAGTGGCCTTCTTTTGCTTTTACAAGCATGTCTTTTGCGGATACTAACATTTTGTTTCTCCCCTTTGTTCGTAGATTTGATAGTTAAGGATATTATATACTCGTTGCTTAGAAAAATAAAGCGATTTGGACCCATCGCAAAGCGATTTTCATGTCCAAATCGCCAGTTACTGTTCAGGGACTGAACAGTAACATGTTGTCTGACCAGAATTCCTCGTCACTTACTGCCTCGAAACTGTTGTACCTGAGGACATATCCTGTATTCCTTGACATTGTCAGGCACATAACGCCGTCCTTAGCAGTTTTTGTGGTTGGTGCAGTATCAAATCCGGTTCCATCTGAGACCAGAAGCTGCTTGAACTTTGCATCCCTTGGAATACCAAGTGGCCATACCTGTATGTCCCTTGTAACCTCAAAACTGTTGTTGTTTATAGCTACTATTATTGCAGCAGTTCTGTTGAATCTTCCGTATATGATTATGTTATTCTCTGCGTAAAGTTCCCTTATTGAACCGGTCTTCAGCTCAGGGCAGGCCTTGTGGATCCTGATCATCTCCTTGTGGAAACGGATCATCTCCTTGTCCTCATGGCCCCATGGGTAGGTTCTCCTGTTGTCAGGATCGGTAAATCCGCAAACTCCCGCCTCATCGCCGTAATAGATAGTTGGCGCTCCCGGCCATGTAAACTGTACTATAACAGCCTGTCTCATCTGATACTTCTTAATTCCGGTATCTGCTGACGCTGACATAAGGGTGTCACATCTTCCAACCTTCTGGCTGGTCCTTGTTAAAAACCTGGAGTGATCATGGTTTGACAGCTCGTTCATTGAGGTGTAGAGAGATGGCATGGAAAAGTTCTCTCCTGCCTGATAGAGCATCGTGTCAAAAAACTCCCTGGCATTTCCCACACGGATTGGCTTAAACTCGTCACTGTGCTTATCCATACCTGTAAGGAACCAGGTAAGTGGCTCCATGAAGGCGTCATAGTTCATGACAGTGTCCCATTCGCCTCCCTTAAGCCATTCTCTGGCTGGACCATAATGCTCCGCCAGGATTATCGCCTGAGGGTTAGCTTTTTTGACTTCCTGTCTGAATCTCTTCCAGAAACGGTGATTATACTCCGCAGAGTGTCCTAGATCTGCTGCCACATCAAGTCTCCAGCCATCTGCGTTGTAGGGCTCAGATACCCATTTCTTTCCGATACCGATTATATAATCTTCAAGCTCTTTTGAGCCCTCGTAATTAAGCTTTGGAAGTGTGTCGTAGCCCCACCATCCATCATAGTTTCCGTTATAGGGCCACTGATCCCTGGAAAAAGAGAAGTAGTTTCTATAGGGGCTGTCTCCGGAAATATAGGCGCCCTTCTCATATCCTCTGGCGTCCTCGTATATTCTCTCTCTGTCCAGCCACTTATTAAAGGATCCGCAGTGGTTAAATACTCCGTCCAGGATTACCTTGATATCCCTTTTATGGGCCTCTTCCACCAGCTTGGCAAAGAGTTCGTCGCTGGCCTCAAGGTTCCTTTTTGAGGTCACCCTGGAGATATACCTGGAAGCCTTCTTGTTGCTCTTTTCAAATTGAGGAAGTATATCGCCGTCATCCTCAATAATCTTTCCGAAATGAGGATCTATATGGTCATAATCCTGAATATCATATTTATGTGAAGATGGAGATACAAAAAGAGGATTAAAATAAATGACATCTATTCCCAGGTCCTGAAGGTAATCAAGCTTACTGATAACTCCGGCAAGATCACCACCATAGAACTCACAAAAGTCGGTCTTTGGGTCCGGATACTGGTTCCAGTCATCTACCTTTTTGGCAGATAAGCCATTGTAAGAATACTCCCCGTTCATTACATCGTTGGATTCATCCCCATTGCAGAATCTGTCCACAAAAATCTGGTACATTACTGCACCCTTTGCCCAGGCGGGAGTTGAAAAGCCAGGTATTACCTCAAACTTCATGCTCTCAAAAATGTCGTGAACCGGTCCTCGCTTGTCATAGCGGATAAAGCTGCCATCCTTGCCTGTTATCTCAAAGTAGTATCTGAAGGGATCCTTACCAATATTTACTGAAATATCGAAATAATCAAATCCATTGTCTGTCTCGGAAAGCTTCATTCTCCGATGTTCCTGCCCCCACACCAAAAGGACCTGGCTGGCCTCACCCTGGGCACATCTGAATCTGAAATCAGTTATACGCCCAACGTCCGGCTCTGCAGGCCTTAGAAAGTCCAAGGTCATGTCGTGAAATAAAGCATCGTAATTCATATTGTTTCCTTTAAAATCTTGAGTATAGCAAAAAAGACAGCGGGTAAGCTGTCTTTTTAGAGAAGGTATTTCTTTCTTATGGGGTATAGCAAAAAACTATATAATGTATTGGGGGGTTACGCCTATTATACTAACACCCACCTACACCCGCGTAAAGACTAATACTTCACAAATTTGTCAAAAACAGCTGATTGTTTTTGTTAAAATTGCACAATTATATTTCTACATTCAGGTCATCAGCTGAAGGTTGATCTGTAAAGAGGGCTTCAAACTCCTCTCTTCCAATCTTTTCCTTCTCAATTAGAAGCGCTGCGCTCTTATGAAGAACATCCTCATACTGGAGGATTACCTCTTTTGCCTTCTGATAGCATCTGTCAATAATGCTCTTTACTTCCTTATCGATCTCACCTGCCACAAGCTCTGAATGCTTCTTGGAATGGGAGATGTCATATCCGATAAATACATCTTCCTCGTTGTCATCGTAGCTCACAACGCCGATATTATCTGACATTCCATACTTGGTAACCATACTTCTGGCTTCCTGGGTAGCTTTTCTGATATCGCTGGAGGCGCCTGTGGTGATATCTCCAAAGATTATCTCCTCAGCAATCCTTCCGCCAAGTGAAACCATGATATCCTGAAGCATCTTGCCCTTTGTAAGGAACATTTCGTCCTTCTCAGGCAAAGGCATGGTGTAGCCTGCGGCTCCAAGGCCTGTAGGAATGATAGATATTGTATGTACTGGTCCTGCATCCGGAAGCACATGCATCAGTATAGCATGTCCTGCCTCATGATAAGCAGTGATCTTCTTGTCCTTATCAGAGATGATCCTGCTTCGTTTCTCAGTTCCGATTCCTACCTGGATAAATGCTTTGTTGATGTCTGCCTGTCTGATAACCTGTCTGTCATCAACTGCTGCATTTATGGCAGACTCATTAAGAAGGTTCTCAAGATCCGCTCCTGTGAAGCCTGCTGTGGTCTGAGCCACCTGCTTGATGTCCACATCATCTGAAAGAGGCTTATTCCTTGCATGGATCCTAAGGATATCCTCTCTTCCACCCACATCTGGTCTCTGAACAGTGATCTTTCTGTCAAATCGTCCGGGTCTTAAAATAGCAGGATCAAGAATATCCACACGGTTTGTAGCAGCCATTACGATAATGCCTTCGTTTACACCAAAGCCATCCATTTCTACAAGGAGCTGGTTAAGGGTCTGCTCACGCTCATCATGACCGCCGCCCATTCCTGTTCCACGTCTTCTTGCAACAGCATCTATCTCATCAATAAATACAATACAGGGTGAATTCTTTTTAGCATCAGCGAACAGGTCTCTCACTCTGGAAGCACCTACGCCCACAAACATCTCAACGAAATCAGAACCGGAGATGCTAAAGAAGGGAACGCCTGCTTCTCCTGCAACTGCCCTTGCCAAAAGGGTCTTACCTGTTCCCGGAGCGCCCTCCAAAAGGACACCTTTAGGAATTCTTGCTCCAACCTTAGTGAATTTATCAGGGTCTTTTAAGAACTGTATGATCTCATGTAGCTGGTCCTTTTCTTCCTTAAGACCTGCCACATCACTGAGTGTTATCTTGTTATCTTCCCCGGTGGACATCCTGGCGCGACTCTTTCCGAAATTCATCATCCGGTTATTGCCACCCCCGGCGTTCTGAGCGTTTGTGAACAGCGTAAACATAAAGACCATGACAATAAGCCCCACTATAATGGGGATTATGCCGGTAATAATAATATTGTCAGAAGGAACATCCTTGACCTCAACATTTATGCCGTTGGAGGCCAGATAAGCCTCGATCACCGACACATCTGTTGAATAAAAGATCACATCGTCGCTGCCGTCATTAAAGCTGACCCTCACGGATCCGGTAGGGGTCTCAGCATTTGGCGTGATAGTTACAAATCTTACCCTCTGGGCTGCAACGTCGCTCTCAAGGGAATTCCTGGAATAGGTAGTTGCATTGGTGTTAACCAGGCCTCTTCCATACTCCAGCAGCACTACAGCCACAAGAAGGATTATTACAAACACAAAAATGGAATTAAAACTCTTTGAACGATTCAACTTCGCTCTTATCCCCCTTTAACAATACTCTTTTCACAATCAGTTAAACTCTACTACTCCGATATATGGAAGGTTACGATATCTCTGATCGTAGTCAAGTCCGTATCCCACCACGAACTCATCAGGGATCTCAAATCCTGTATAATCAACCTTAACATCAGTAACTCTTCTTTCAGGCTTATCAAGAAGTGTGCACAGCTTGATATCAGCAGGTCCTCTATCTCCAAGCATCTTGATAAGATATGACAGGGTTCTTCCTGAATCCACAATATCCTCAACAATAATAACGTGCCTGTCCTTAAGGGGCTCGTCAAGATCCTTTACAATCTTAACAACACCGCTGGACTTTGTTGAGCTTCCATAGCTAGAAGCTGACATAAAATCCATGGTTACTGGTACAGTGATGCGCTTTGCAAGCTCACACATGAAGAACACGCCGCCCTTTAAAACGCAAACCAGATGAACGGTCTTTCCTGCATAATCCTTACTGATCCTGTCTCCCAGTTCCTTGATCTTCTTATCAACCTCTTCCTCTGATAATAACTCGCGTACAGATTCAGCCATTAGTATTTCCTCCATTTGTGATATTTATAGCTAAAATTCTTTTGGTATCTTTACTTACTTTAGCATTGTCGCCCATCCGATACCCGGGAATCCACAGTACCTTCTCACCGTCAGCAAGGACATATATCCTGTCCCGAAGTTCCTTTGGAACCTTTTCATCAGTCAGGTACTTCCTCAGTTCTTTCCTGTGAATACCGTCTTCCTGCTCCAGGAAGATAACATCCTTAGGTTTCCTGGTACGAAAAGCGACTGTTTCTATT
>CAMVRW010000090.1 GCA_947169985.1 uncultured Butyrivibrio sp.
ATTATCCTTGAGACTGTCCAGGGCGAGGGCGGAATTTTCCCTGCTACTAAGGAGTTCCTTGAGAATGTCAGGAAGCTTTGCGATGAAAAAGACATCTTGCTGATCCTGGACGAGATCCAGTGCGGAATGGGAAGAACAGGCTATATGTTCGCATGGCAGAAGTACGGCGTTAAACCTGACATTATGACAACAGCCAAGGCTCTTGGATGCGGAGTTCCTGTGGGAGCATTTCTTTTGACAGAAAAAGTAGGCGCAAATTCACTGGTTGCCGGGGATCACGGGACAACCTACGGGGGCAATCCTTTCGCCTGTGCGGCAATTAACAAAGTCCTTGATTTATTCAAGCAGGACAATATAATAGAGAATGTGAATGCGGTGGCTCCATATCTTGAGAAGCGTCTGGACGAGCTGAAGGACAAATATGACTTCATTATTGACAGGCGAGGCGCAGGACTTATGCAGGGGCTGGTGTTTAACAGACCTGTTGCTGAGGTGATAAACATGGCTCTTTCCAAGGGGCTTATCCTTATCAATGCCGGAGCTGAGATTATCAGATTTGTTCCGCCGCTGGTGATTACTAAGGAGAATGTTGATGACATGATCAATATACTTGATTCATGTCTGGAGTCTATATGAATTTAAGAATCAGGATCATTTCTTTAATACTGGTAGCTTGTGCGCTGGCGGGCACTATTGTTTATGCCCGCTCAGACAGGAGCATTTTTGAGGATTATTCTATCTTTACCAGGAATAAGACTACAGTCAGGCTGTGGTATACAGATGATTCCCTGACCCCATATCTGCAGAGCAAGGCTGTTGCCTACTCTGAGTCTAATGGCAAGGTTCGTGTAGAGCCTGTGCTGGTTTCCGGCCTTGAGTATCTTGAGGCTGTCAATAAAGCTTCTATCGATGAAGATAATTATCCGGATCTGTATATAATAACAAATGATTCTCTTGAGAAGGCTTATCTTGCTGGTCTTGCCATGGAGATCGAGGATGGAGATGCTTACCTTAAGGACAGCGTTTTTCCTGCTGCTGCAATTGATTCCATAACCTATAAGGGGAAGAAGATTGCTTATCCCTTCTATTTTGAGACCAGCTCTCTGATCTACAACAAGACTTATCTTGAGAACATGGCTGTGGAGACTATGCAGTCAGAGATCGACCAGGCTGAGGGCGAAGCTGCCCAGGCTGAGGCTGATGGGGCATCTGCAGGGAATTCGGAGGATACAGATTCCGAAGGCTCCCAGGATGAGATGGACGCTGAGGCTTCTGAGGACGCCGGTTCTGAGATCACCCAGGGTATGATTGATGAGGTTGTAGCTGAGAATCTTCCTCTTAACATCTCTGATATCCTTAAGTTTGCTGAGAGTTACAATGCTCCTGAGCAGGTAGAAGCTGTCTTTGAGTGGGATGTTACTGATATCTTCTACAATTATTTCTTTGTTGGAAACTATATGAATGTTGGTGGTCAGGCGGGAGATGACGTCAACCAGATCGACATCTATAACACTGATACTATCAGCTGCATGAAGATTTATCAGCAGCTGAACCAGTTCTTCGCTATCGATGCGGATTCCATAAACTACGATAACGTGGTTCAGGATTTCGTAGATGGCAAGGTGGTATTTACCATTGCTACAACGGATATTATTAAGAAGATCAATGATGCCAAGGCTCAGGGCGAGTGCGATTTTGATTTTGCAGTTGCTGATATGCCTGGACTTACTGATGATTTTGGGTCAAGAACTATGTCTGTTACCAACTGTCTTGTGGTAAACGGACTTTCAGAGCACGCAACTGAGGCCAATGAAGTGGCTAAGTTCCTCTGCAGTGACAATTCTGGAGATATTTACAAGCTCAGTAACAAGGTGGCTGCCCACTACGGCGTTTCCTATGACGACAGCAACCTGGCAACCTTTGTTGCTGTATATGCAGATTCAGTGCCAATGCCAAAAACTATTGAGACCAGCAACCTTTGGATGGAGCTTGAGATCGCCTTTACCAAGATCTGGAACGGTGAGGATTGTAACTCAACTCTTAAGCAGGTTTCTGAGAGCATTATGACTCAGGTAACTGGTTCTCCTTATACTGAGGAGACGCTTCCTGACCCGGATGACGACACTATCACCGCCGGGCTAACGGAAGATAATGATTGAATTAATTAGCTTAATCGAATAGAATAGTAAAGCATGGATGGGGTCCTCTGTTTTGGAGGAAACATGCGAAAAAAAATAATGATTATGGCTTGCCTTATGGCTTTGCTTACAGGCTGCGCCTCAAAAAACAGTGAGATTGTACTGGAAGATGTGGCTTCTGGGACCGCTTCGGAAGGAACCACGGAAGAAGCTGGTGCAGGTGGAAACGCCGCAACAACTGATTTGGCAGGTACGGATGAACAAATTGTTTTGGATGGATCCGGAACTAGCGCAGATGTTGGAAGTTCAGGAAAAGAAATGCCGGTGCCTGAGCAGCAGATTGCCGTATTTATCTGCGGCGCTGTGAGAAAGCCCGGTGTCTATGAACTTGCCGAGGAAAGCCGCATTATCGACGCCGTGGAAGCAGCCGGTGGTTTTTCTGATGAAGCTGACGAAAGCTTTATCAATTTGGCAGCGAAGCTGACGGATGGGATGAAGCTTAAGGTTCCAACGAAGTCGGAAGTTGAGGAACTTACGACAAGAGCTGAGAGTGTTGGTGATGGATTGGCTGGCCATGGAACTGACACTGGAAATGACTCGATAGATTCATCTGAATATGTGTCTTTGGGAATAACATCTATAGATATCAGTGCTGAATCTGGTCCAAATGGCGCCAGTGCAGGGATTGCGGACAGCAACGGCCTTGTGAATATAAACACGGCTTCTGCAGAGCAGCTTAAGAACCTTCCCGGAATTGGGGATGGGATAGCAGGCAAGATCATAAAATATCGCGAGGAAAACGGAGCTTTTAAGACAAAAGAGGATATCATGAAGGTATCCGGGATAAAGGAAAAGCTCTTTTCCAAGATAAAGGACAGTATAACGGTTTAAAAATTTGGAAATGGTGAAGGAATGAGCAAGAAAGCGCTTGTTGTTGACGACGAGAAAGCAATCGTAAAGGGAATAAAGTTTAGTCTTGAACAGGACGACATTGTTGTGGATTGTGCATATGATGGCCAGGAAGCTCTTGATATGGCAAGGGCAAATGACTACGACATAATCCTTCTTGACGTTATGCTTCCGGGTCTCACTGGGTTCGAGGTTTGTCAGCAGATCAGGGAGTTTTCAAATGTGCCTATCATTATGCTCACTGCCAAGGGCGATGACATGGATAAGATCCTGGGCCTTGAGTATGGCGCAGATGACTACATCACCAAGCCTTTCAACATTCTTGAGGTTAAGGCAAGGATCAAGGCCATCATCAGAAGAACAGGCAGAGGCGCTGAGCCTGATAAGGTAATGACTTTTGGCGACCTTAAGCTTAATGAGGAATATAGAAGAGTCTTTGTTAAGGATAGAGAGATCAATGTGACCAGCAGAGAATATGAGCTTTTGGAGCTTCTTGCTTCAACTCCCGGTAAGACTTATACCAGGGAAGAGCTTCTTGAGACCATCTGGGGCAGTGATTATCCCGGAGATGAAAGAACTGTTGATGTTCACATCAGAAGGCTTCGCGAGAAGCTTGAGAGCAATCCAAGCGAGCCAAAATATGTAAGGACTAAATGGGGCGCTGGATATTACTTCCAGGCATAAATATGGATAAGAACTTTAGGATCAGTGATATACTAAAAAGTTTACGAGTAAGATTCTTTATAATTGTCTTTATCACCGGGCTTGTGTCATGCCTGGTGATGCATTCTGTCATTCTTTCCAGCTATGAGGACCGTGCTGTGAACGTGAAGTCCACGGAGGTCCAGAGGCAGCTGCGAATTCTGGCTAATCACCTTATTGTTTCAAACTATTTACAGGATACCTCTTCTGAGGTCATAAATGCTGAGATCGATATGCTGGCTAATCTTTACGATGGCCGTGTTATCGTTATCAATGATGACCTGAAGGTGGTAAAAGATACCTACAATATTTCTCAGGGAAAGACCATCATTTCTGAGGAAGTGGTCAATTGCTTGAAGACCGGTTCCAAGGGAACTGTGTCAAAGTACGATAGCGCCAACGGATATATTGAGGTTGTTACGCCTATCATTGAAAGTGAAGTCATTGAAGAGGAGGATGTATCTGTATCCGGCAAAACAAGTGAAGTGGTGCGAGGAGTTCTTTTAACCAGTGTATCTACGGACACTATTGCCACAACCCTTGAGATCCTCAGCAGAAGAGCAAATCTTCTTGAGGTTGTGATCATCCTGATTATCCTGATGTTTGCAGCATTGGTTTCAATCCTTCTGCTGAAGCCTTTTGACAGAATAACAGCTGCTATCAATGACGTTAAGGCGGGCTACACTGATGAGCCTATCGTTGGACCTAATTATATCGAGACAGAGCAGATCATTAACGCCTTCAACGCGCTTCTTAAGCGAATGAAGGTTCTGGACGATTCCCGTCAGGAGTTTGTTTCTAACGTGTCTCATGAACTTAAGACGCCGATTACTTCCATGAAGGTTTTGGCAGATTCTCTTTTGGCTCAGGAGGATGTTCCAAATGAAGTCTACAGAGAGTTTATGGTGGACATTGGAGCGGAGGTTGATCGAGAGGACAAGATCATAAACGATCTCTTGGCGCTTGTCAGGATGGACAAGAAGGCTTCAGGACTTTCCATCTCTTCAGTAGATGTGGTGGCTCTTACAGAGGTTGTCCTTAAAAGGCTCCGCCCCATTGCAAGGAAGCACAATATTGAACTTACCCTTGAGAGCAAAAGAGCTATTACTGCGGAGATCGATGAGGTCAAGATTTCACTTGTAATCATGAATCTGGTGGAGAATGCCATTAAGTACAACAAGGATGAGGGCTGGGTTAAGGTTGAGCTTGACGCGGATCATCAGTATTTCTATGTTAAGGTAATTGATTCCGGAATGGGAATTCCTGAGGATTCGATTGATCATATTTACGAGAGGTTCTACAGAGTGGATAAGTCCAGGTCCAGAGAGATTGGTGGAACAGGACTTGGCCTTTCTATTGCCAGAAATGCAGTTCTTATGCACAGGGGAACCATTGACGTGGAGAGTACGCTTGGTGAGGGAACTACTTTCACTTTAAAGATACCGCTGATCAACAGTACCGGTACAGCTACAAAGTAGGCCGTTTGGGGATTGGATAAATGTTTGGAATTGGAAAAAGGTTGAAAAACAGAATAGCTCTTTTCCTGGTGATGGCTCTTGGTCTGATGACGGTTGGATGTTCTCCAAAGGCTGTTGATCCGGAGGCTTTCAAGCTCTTTTACGTTAACAACAGTGAGACGGGAATTGTGGCGGTGGAATATGTGCCGGAAAATGATCTGTCTGATGTAGATGCGGTTATTGCAGAGCTTATTGAGCAGCTTGGGAAGATGCCTGAGAGGCTCCAATACGAGGCACCTTTGACAGGAGATGTAAAGCTTATTGGTCATTCGCTTTCGGACAATCTTTTGACTTTGAATTTTGGAATTGAGTATATGGATATCGGAAGGACTGTGGAGATTCTGGACAGAGCTGCAATTGTCAGGACCTTTACCCAGCTTCCTGCGGTTGATTATGTGACCTTCCAGGTGGAGGGGACGCCTCTTGCGGATCACTACGGGAATATTATTGGTAACATGTCTGCAGATACCTTTATTTTCAACGTTGGTAACGAGATCAACACCTACGAGAAGATTGAGCTTAAGCTGTACTTCGCCAATGAGGCGGGTGACAAGCTTGTGCCTGTCTACAGATCCGTTGTCTACAACAGTAATATTTCCATGGAGAGACTTGCTGTTGAGCAGATAATAAAGGGACCAAATACGGATATTTGTTATCCAACAATTTCCAAGGACGCCAAGATCAACAGCGTTAATGTCAGGGACGGTGTCTGCTACGTGGACTTTGACCAGGCATTTCTGACTGAGCCTTATAAAGTGAGCGCAGAGGTTGCGCTGTATTCCATCGTGAACACCATTGCGGAGTTTTCCGATGTTAACAAGGTGGCATTTTCCGTAAACGGAGAGGCGACCTTTACCTTCATGGACTTTGAGATTTCAGGGCCCTATGAGAGGAATCTTGATATTATTGAGTAAGTAATATGGCGCGCCAAAGCGCCGGAAGTTTTTGGTTTAGGAGTAATATATGAAACGGCCGTTAAGCCTTCTGGCTTTAATTCTTACGACGGCTGTCTTGATCTATCTACAGTTTTGTTTATCTGATATTACGGGAAGGGAGCCTGGTTGCGGCGATGGTGATTTGATCACTATAGTCGGGCAGGTTCAGGGAAAAGAGTTTCGAAAGAGCTTTTCCGGCGAGATCCTTCCTGTGATCTACCTATTTCCAAAGGAACAGAATATTTCGGATGATCATCTGATCCAGTGCTATCTGGATTCTGCAGATTCTTTGCCTTCTATCGGGCAGTATGTCCGTGTAAGCGGAAAGGTAAAGGCCTTTCAGGCCCCTACAAATCCAGGGGAATTCGACAGTCGTTTGTATTATTCAACTTTAAAAATTTCATACAGATTAAGTGGGAGCAAGGTTCTTGCCTGCGGAGGAGATCCGGACAATTACAGGGAATCTCTTTTCAGGATTAGGATGTTTTTTGAGCATGTCCTTGATGAGTGTCTTTCTTCCGAGGATCCCGCCATCATGAAGGCTATGCTCCTTGGTGACAAAGCCTACATGGATTCCGAGATCAAGGATATGTACAAGGACAGTGGGATCATCCATATCCTGGCTGTCAGTGGCCTCCACATTTCCATAATTGGTATGGGTATCTATGAACTGCTAAGAAGGTTCAGCCTGTGGGCAGCTTCGCGGGTGGAGAGAGCGGCTTGGCGACGTACTGTGGCTAGGACGCATACTGTTATCCGTAAGCCTAAAGCTGCCCGAAATACAGCAGATGTATGTACGAACATAGTTCCGACGGTGGTTGCAATTGCCTTCATGTATTCCTACGGAATTATGTGCGGAATGGGAACGTCTTCCTTCCGTGCTATATGCATGTTCACCATCCGACTCTTGGCGCCTGTGGTTGGCAGGACCTATGATATCTTAAGCGCCCTTTCCCTGGCGGAAATACTGCTTTTGCTGGATCAGCCCTTGTACCTTTATAACAGCGGATTTCTTTTTTCCTTCGGAGCAGTACTTGGAATCACAGTCATAAAGCCTTTGTTTGTTCCCGCCAAGAAATTGGCAGGGTGTGAGGATATGCAGATGAAGTTCGTGGGCGATGATGAACATACGGGGGTGCTATGGGCTTGGTTGCAAGGGAAAAGGTCAACAAATGGAATTAGTACTGACAATAACGGCGGGAAATGGTGGCTCGAAGTACTTGATCACTTCGTGGAAAGTGACGTCTACAGGACCGTTGTTGATGTGTTTGACGTTCAGGGGAGAATGCTTGGGCTCCTGGATGGATTGATTTCCTGTCTGGCAGTCACAGCCATAACGTTGCCTGTGTACGCGTGCTTTTACTATGCGTTCCCACTGCATTCTCTTGTGCTGAACCTTATGGTTATCCCGGTGATGGGCATTCTCATGCTTGCAGGCATCATGTGCATGCTACTTGGGGCTGGATTTCTTTTGCTAGGAGTTGCTATAAGCCCTGGTGTTGGATTGCCATTGTTGGCAAACACTTACGATGTAGGCGCTGGTACAATACTGAGCTCGAGGGTGCTAGGTGCGGATTTTTCTATGCCCTTACTGATAAAACTTCCTGGAGGTGTGGTGCATGGGATTCTGGCGATTTACAGATGGCTGTGCTCTGGAAGCTCCGTGCGAAGCACTTTCACCTGGTACATGGGGCATTCTGACAAGTGGCAGGTGGCTCTTTACGTGACGCTGATCGTGATCTTCATTCTGGTATCCAAGAGTCTTCAGTGGGAGGTCGTAAGAGAACACATCAACAATATGTTTTTAGCGGATGTTATACGGGGAGTTGTTCTGGTGATAGCGCTAGTTGTGCTTACATATCATCGCGTACCTGACCTAGAGATTAGCATGATCGATGTAGGACAGGGGGATGGGATAGTTATATCCTCAGCAGGCAATAACATTTTGATTGATGGGGGAAGCACCTCCAAGAAGAATGTGGGCAAGTATCAGATTATTCCATTTCTGAAATACAAGGGAATAGGAAAGCTTGATGCTGTAGTAGTGACTCATGAAGATGAGGATCACATCAGCGGAATCTTTGAGATTATGGATGACATGGAAAAGGGCGGAATCAGGATAAAGCAGCTCATCCTCCCTGAAGTGGCAGATAGTTCCAGAGGAGACAACTATCATGAACTTGAGCAAAGGGCTAGGAACCTGGGGATTTCTATAGCTTACATTAACGAGGGAGAATCCTTTGGCCTGGGAAAGGTGCAATTTACCTGCCTGAACCCTGAACTTGGAATGACATCGGATGGAGCTAACGCCTATTCCACAGTTCTTTTCATGGAATATGAGTATTTCACAGCTCTTTTCACCGGGGACGTTGAAGGCGCAGGGCAGGATTACCTTAAGAGTGTGATAAGAAGTGACCCTGAGAAATACGCCAATTTATCCCTGCTCAAGGTAGCTCACCATGGCTCCCAGTACACTACCGATGAAGAGTTTCTGGACCTTACGAAACCCGAGCTTGCAATCATAAGCTGCGGCCGAGACAACTCCTACGGCCATCCCCACGAAGCGCTCCTTGAAAGGCTTGATGAGGTTGGAACAACAGTCTACAGAACTGATAAAGGGGGATGCATCAGCATTGCTGTGCAAGGAAAGAAAAAGCTGATGACTTGCTTCGTTCCATAGGGAAATCGTATCCCAAGGAGAACACATTCATCAGCTTCAA
>CAMVRW010000091.1 GCA_947169985.1 uncultured Butyrivibrio sp.
GAAGAAGCCCACAGAATGGCTGAGAGATTTCGTGCAGATAAGACCGGAACAGAACACATTCTTCTTGCACTTATCAAGGAAGGGGAGAATGTGGCAGTAAGGCTCATCAGCACTATGAATGTCCCTGCCCAGAAAATCTATGCAGAGACACTTGCAGCCATGGGTGAAGACCCTAATCTTGTAAAAGAGGACCTTGGCAGAAGGCTTAATCCTCAGAAGGCAGGAAAAAAGGCATCAATCCTTGCACAGTACAGCCGCGACATGACTGCACTGGCCAGGGAGAATAAGCTTGATCCTGTGATCGGAAGAGAGCGTGAAATAAAGAGAGTTATCCAGATCCTTTCAAGAAGGACCAAGAATAACCCATGTCTCATTGGTGAGCCTGGTGTAGGAAAGACTGCAGTTGTTGAAGGCCTTGCCCAGAGGATCGCAGTGGGAGATGTTCCTCTCACAGTACAGAACAAGCGCCTTGTAACCCTTGACCTTTCAGGAATGATTGCCGGCTCCAAGTACAGAGGTGAGTTCGAGGAGAGGATCAAGAAGGTGATAAAAGAGGTATCGGAGGACGGCAATATCATCCTGTTCGTGGATGAGATGCACACACTTATCGGTGCCGGCGGAGCAGAGGGCGCCATTGATGCTTCCAATATCTTAAAGCCATCACTGGCCCGTGGCGAGATTCAGATGATCGGTGCCACAACAATTACTGAGTACCGCAAATATGTTGAGAAGGACGCAGCTTTAGAGAGACGTTTCCAGCCTGTAAATGTGGATGAACCCACCAAGGAAGAGGCTCTGGACATCCTTAAGGGAATTGTTGGCAAGTACGAGGAGCATCACAAGGTTACTGTAACTCCTGAGGCGCTTCAGGCTGCAGTTGATCTCTCCGAGAGATATATCAATGACAGGAATCTTCCTGACAAAGCCATTGATCTTATAGATGAAGCTGCTTCTGCAGTCAGACTTCGTACCATGGGAGTTTCACCTAAGATCAAGGCTATGGAGGATCAGATAAAGGATCTTGACAGCCAGATCGAGACTGCCCTTAAGAATGCAGATTTTACCGCTGCAGGAACTTTGAATAAGGAGCAGAACCAGCTTATTACCAAGCTTAACAGGGCAAAGAACGCTGAGAAAAAGAAAGATTTAAGTAAAGGCTTTGTTGTAAACGAGAACGACATAGCAGAGGTTGTGGCTGACTGGACAAGGATCCCGGTAAAGAAGATCGCAGAAAAAGAGTCGATTAAGCTCCTTAAGCTTGAGTCAGTACTTCATAAAAGAGTTATCGGCCAGGAGGATGCTGTAAAAGCAGTTTCTAAGGCTATCAGAAGAGGAAGAGTTGGACTTCAGGATCCAAACAGACCTATCGGTTCATTTCTTTTCCTGGGACCTACAGGTGTAGGTAAGACAGAGCTGTCAAAGGCACTGGCAGAGGCTATGTTCGGGGATGAGAATGCCCTTATCAGAGTTGATATGTCAGAGTACATGGAAGGCCACTCTGTATCCAAGATGATCGGATCACCTCCGGGATATGTGGGCTTTGATGACGGTGGACAGCTTTCTGAGAAGGTAAGACGTCACCCTTATTCGGTAATTCTTTTCGATGAGATTGAGAAGGCTCATCCGGACATCTTCAACGTGCTCTTGCAGGTTCTTGATGACGGACACATTACTGATTCCAAGGGCAGGAAGGTAAGCTTTAAGAACACCATCCTTATCATGACTTCAAACGTGGGTGCCCAGAGGATCGTTGATCCAAAGAAGCTTGGATTCGGTGCAGGAACTGATGCCAAGAGGGACTACGAGGACATGAAGAGCGGCGTAATGGACGAGGTGAAGAAGCTCTTTAAGCCTGAGTTCATCAACCGTATCGACGAGATCATGGTATTCCACACCCTTACTGAGAAGGAGATGATGGATATTGTTACCCTCCTTTCAGCTAACCTTTCAAAGAGATGCAAGACTCAGATGGATATCAATCTGACCATCTCGCCTGCAGTTAAGAAGTACCTGGTAAGTAAGCATTCCGATGCCAAAATGGGTGCAAGACCTCTGAAAAGAGCTATCCAGTCAACTATCGAGGATGCCATGGCTGAAGAGCTCTTAAAGGGCAACATTAAGGCAGGTATGGATGTCACAGTAGCTCTTAAGGATGACAAGATCGTCTTTCAGGGCAAGGATGGAAAGTCAGCTTCAGTTAAGAAGGTTTCCGTCAAGACCACCAAGGCTAAAGGCACTACCAAGGCAAAGGGCGTTGTAAGCACTAAGAGAGCTAAGAAGAAAGTATAATTGAATATACAATCAAAAAAATGATATAATGATAATGCACGGGGATTCTATATTCCTGTGCATTTTTTTGGACAATTATTAAGGAGAAAAACTGCGGTGACAGATTGTCTGAATTATGTTTTGGCAAATATAGCGTGTATTGTTTTCTTAAGCATAGTCATGTTTACTCTTGCAAGAGGCGTGGATAAGCAGGTTTCTACTTTGCTGCTGGAACAGATTATTCAGGCTTTGTGCTGTTCCTTTGGGGACCGCAATTATAATTCTTGTAATTGGTGTGTTCACTGATTATCTCTTTGTCATCGATGAAAGCGGTTATCTGGAATATGGTTTCCTGTATGCAGTTTTGCTTAGTATTCCATTTGGATATTTACTATCGTCTTCTGTAAAGGCTTTTTATAGAGCTTATACCAGTAACAGATACTATGACCACGGATTGTACATTGCCATGGGACTATTTCCTATTATGCCATTGACATGCGGTGTACTGCAGGCTTTTTTCTTATCGACTCCAATCATGTGCTATGGCGCAACTGCTGCCGTATTGATGCTATATATAACAGCTACGGAAAACCGCATATCTACAGATCCTTTGACCTTGATCAATAATCGACAGGAAATGCAAAGATATCTTACTCTCAAAATGAAATCCCGTGGGCAAAAGATGGATCTATATCTGATGATCCTGGATGTGGATCATTTTAAGGGGATAAACGATAAATATGGTCACATAGAAGGTGATATGGCATTAGTAACAGTTGCAGAGTCGCTAAAATTATCATGTACAGATTCTAAAAACAGACCGTTTTTGTCCAGATATGGAGGGGATGAATTTATAGTTATTATGGAGGCTGAGGATGAAAAATATGTCCTGCAGACCGCCAAGACCATCCGGGAAAATATTACAAGACTCAATGAAGAATCCGGTGCACCATTTAAATTGGAGGCCTGCATTGGATATGCCAAATATGATTACGATAACCCTGTGACAATTCCCCAGCTGATTGCTAAAGCAGATGAAAAGCTGTATGAGATGAAGAATAATCGAGATAACATGGGCTAAAATGTCATGGACGTTTTAGAAATTTTTAATTCCCTATTGTCTCCCTGTGAATTATAATATTTATGTACACAGTTTACTTATGTTCAACACATTTTAGGAGGGCTACTATGGCTGTCGTAGAACAGTTGATCAGAGCTGAGAAGGACGGTAGTATCAGCTTTGGCAATTACGAGCTTCCGGAAAAGAAGAAGCTTGAGAATTTTGAACACAATGGAAATATCCTCAAGGTAAAGACCTTCAAGGATATTACAAAGCTTGAGAGTAACGAGAACTTTGTATATGAATCAGTTCCCGGAACAGCAGTTACAAACTTTAAGGAAACTGACAAAGGCGTTGAATTCACAGTAGAAGGTGCAAGTGATGCACAGATAACATTAGGACTCCTTGAGAACACTGAGTATGGAGTATTTGTAAATAGTACAAGTATTGGTAAGATGACTACTAATCTTGGTGGAAAGCTGAACCTCAGCGTTGAGTTATCTGGCGGTGAACCTGTAAATGTTAGAGTAGAGTGTTAATATAACTATTAGCTAAATTGGGGTCACCCAAGTAGTGATATACATACTACTTGGGTGACTTTATTTTATAAGAGGAGGATAAATGGCAACTAAGATTAAGACAGTTTTTTTCTGTCAGAGTTGTGGGTATGAATCATCAAAGTGGATGGGGCAATGTCCTGGATGTAAGGAGTGGAACAGCTTCGTGGAGGAAACTGTTAAGCCAGCTCCAAAGGCTGCAAGGGGAGCAGCGGCGTCAGTGTCCGGAACTAATGAGTATGTTGCACCTAAGACTCTATCAGAGATCGTCATGAACGATGAGGAAAGATATGACACCCATATTGGGGAGCTGAACAGAGTTCTGGGTGGAGGCCTGGTAAAGGGGTCACTTATACTTGTGGGCGGAGATCCGGGAATTGGTAAGTCCACGATACTTCTTCAGGTGGCAGGACATATCTCCGGTGACGGAAAAGAGGTTTTGTATATATCCGGTGAGGAATCCCTTCGCCAGATCAAGCTACGAGCCAATCGTATCGGGGATTTCTCGGAATGCCTTAAGTTCATGTGCGAGACCAATCTCTCAAGCATTGAGGAGGCTATAACCAGGGCTAAGCCTTCGGTTGTTATAATTGACTCCATTCAGACCATGTTTAATGAGTCGGTTTCTTCAGCTCCGGGAAGCGTATCCCAGGTCAGAGAGTCCACTTCTGTGCTTCTTAGGATTGCCAAGAGCATGAACATAGCAATCTTCATTGTGGGACATGTTACCAAGGAAGGTCAGGTTGCAGGTCCAAGGGTTCTGGAGCATATGGTGGATACAGTGCTCTACTTTGAGGGCGACAGACACGCCTCCTACAGGATCCTTAGGGCAGTTAAGAACCGTTTCGGCTCCACTAACGAGATCGGAGTCTTTGAGATGCAGGAGAAGGGCCTTGTAGAAGTTGCCAATCCTTCAGAGTTCATGCTGGATGGAAGACCGGAAAACGCCAGTGGATCCATAGTGACCTGCTCTGTGGAGGGTACAAGACCAATACTTATTGAGGTCCAGGCCCTTGTTTGCAGAAGTAACTTTGGTTTTCCTCGCCGTCAGGCCAACGGAACAGATTACAACAGGGTGAACCTTTTGATGGCCGTTTTGGAAAAGAGAATTGGGCTTAACATGGGGGAATCGGATGCATATGTAAATCTGGCAGGAGGAATGCGTATTGCTGAGCCTTCCCTGGATCTTGGCATCTGCCTTGCACTCATTTCAAGTTTTAAAAATATACCCATAGGAAGCGACGTTATAGCCTTTGGTGAAGTTGGTCTTTCTGGAGAAGTTCGTTCCGTAAACATGGGTGAAGCCAGAGTTTCGGAGGCGAAAAAGCTTGGCTTTAAGACCTGCATAGTCCCCAAGGCGTTGGAAGATAAGCTTAAAAAGAGCTTTAAAGGAATAGAGATCATTGGTGTATCATCAGTAGCTGACGCAATGAAACTTATATAATAAAAATGCAGCCCACGCGGGGCTGCATTTTTTGCATGAAAGGGGAGATTTATTCGTCATTAGCTTCCTTGCGGGAATCTAAATACTTCTTTATGCAGATAGAGATCAGAAGGATAAGGAGAAGGAGTAACCACCAGAGGTTAAAGCTCTTTTCCTCAATTCCTGCTGCTTTAGCTGTCTCTTCTTCAAAGATGTCCTTATTGATTGTAGGAGCCTGTTCTGCATCTTTTACTGCATCATTTGTAGGAACATCTGCTAAAGCTACGCCTGCATCAGGAATGTTAGCCATAAGCTGGTCGCCATTTCCCTGTGCGTCATTTCCCTGTCCATCATTTCCCTGGCCGTCAGCCTGGCCGCCAACTGCCTGACCACCAGCTGCTTGACCGCCAGCCTGTGCACCGGCTGCTGGAGCTGCCTGGTTTCCTGCTGCAAGGTCTGCTACGTTTCCGCCTGCAGGATTATCATCTGCAACTGCCAGATCTACAGGTGTAGGTGTGTTGACTGGTGTTGTGGGAACATCAGTAGGTGTATCTGTGCCACTTGGTGTTCCGCCTGTAGGTGCATCAGTTCCGCCACCGGGAGTAGGTGCTGGAGTTGGTGCAGGAGTTGGTGCAGGTGTAGGAGCAGGTGTAGGTGTAGGAGTCGGTGTAGGTGTTGGAGTTGGTGTTGGAGCTGGTGCAGGTGCAGGATCAAATCTGGAAAGATCTATATTAGCAACTGCCTTTCTGGCCTCTTCAACTTTATCTTCAAGATCACCTTTCTTTTTCTTGGTTGCATCCAGCTCTGTCTTTGTTGCTTCAAGCTTATTCTGAAGAAGTGTAAGAGCCTTTTTGTTGTTTGAAAGGGTAGTATCGTAGGTGTTGAGCTCGTTCTGAAGCTTTAAGAACTGACCTTCCAATGCTGCAACCTTGTCTTTAGCAGCTTGTACAGCTGCCACTGCTGCTTTGTAGTTATCAAGCTTGTTAGCTGAATCAATAGCAGCGCCAAGTGCTGAGTTCAGTTTTGTGTAGTTGTCCATGTTGTTGGGATCATCTACTTTTGTGACTGTTCTGGTACCGTCTTCAGCGATTGTGATTTCAGCCAGGTAGATATGGCCATTTGCCATATCCAGTGTATCTTTATAATTCTCTCCATCGTTTTGTTTGAAAACGTAGTTGTAACGCTCTGTATGGGGCTGGTTGTTCTTGTCCATGTAGGTTACAACTATATAGTTAGCTCTTCCGTAATCCTTATCTGTTTTATACATGTAGAGGTTTTCTGCAGGATTTGGATAGACCCTATCACCGGCCTGATTGCCTCTATCTTTATCAACTACTACCTGGTCATTTCCATACTGATCCTTGAAGACGATTCCCTGTCTTGCCTCTATTGTGGTGGCATTAACTTTGTTTGCTGTTTCCTCTACACCCTTTTCACCAATTGTTACGGTCTCGGGATTTACATTCTCATCATTTAATAATTTGTAGGAGATGAGCTTCACCATCAGATCTCTGCCGAGCTTCATTATTTCATTGGTTGTACTCTGGGCCTGGCCATTTATCTGTGCAGTGGTAGCAGCAGTTGCACACTCATCAATTTGCAATTCTCCGTTTTCATTGTAGTAATTATTTCTGTTGTTATCGTTAACTAAGAATCTACGATAGTACTGAACCATCATAGCATAGTACTGGTCTTTTATAGCCTGAAGATCATCCTTTTTGCTGGCGCAGTCTTCAACCTCTTTTTCAAGAGCCTCAACCTTTGCTTGAGCATCTGCAAGGGCCAACTTTGCATTTGTTGCATCGCTTCCGGCCTGAGCAATAGCAGTCTGTGCTGCTTTTACCTGATTTTCTGCCTTTTCAAGATCTTCAACGGCGTTCTTATAAGCAGTATCTGCATTATTGTATTCTGCAGCTGCCTTGTCGTAAGCGTTAGTTGCTTCGGTAAGACCTTCTTCAGCAACTGCCAGATTTGCAATGGCGCTGTCCTTTGCAGCGGATGCTTCTTCAAAAGTTTCAGCTGTGTTGGCTGCCTTTGCGTCTGCTATTGTATCATCAGAGTAATCAGTTCCTTTTTTATCTGCTGTATTGTAGCTGGTAATCTGGGTTGTTTCTTCTGCGATTGCTTTGTCGAAGTTACCAGTTTCAGCTGCTGTTTCGGTGTCAAAGGAAGTTAAAGCGGCATCTGCTTCAGCCCTGTCCTTTAGTGCATCTTCATAGTATTTGGAAGTTGTTGTGTTTTCTTTCTGAGGATCATCCGGATTTGTGATGATGTCTTTTGCTTCCTGAATGTCGGATGAGATACTCTTTCCGTCTTTATCTTCAGCATCAAGCTGGTCTACCGGTATTGGATTAAGCGCTGTTTCAGCAGCCTTAATTGCATCAACAGCAGGATCAGTAGCAGGAGTGATAGCTACTGTTACAATTGGAGTTGAACCGGTGGGGTCTGACACCACAAGAGTTCCAACCGTAACTGTTTCAGTTTCGCCTGAATTTTCATTTGGAGTTGTAGCTGGAGTTTCTCCCTCGGATGGACCACCCTCAGGTGTTGAAGGGGTAGTGTTTTCGGATGAACCACCATCAGTTACTGTAGATGTTTCATTTGGTGTTCCATCTGGCCCTTCTGCAAATGCTGTGGTTGCTGAACCGATCATAAGCATAAAGCTCAGCAGAACCGCCAATGCGTTTCTGAATGCTGTAAATCTGTTCTTTCCTCTCATTTTGAAATCTCCTCTCACGCACACAAAAAAAACACACTAACAAACACACAAAACACACGAAAAAACACACTATCTTTAATACCAGATTTATTTTAGGCAATCATGTATCATAAAAATAATCATAAAAACGGACAAAAGTGTCGAAGAAACATTAAAGTATGATTAACAAAATATAAAGAAAAAATAAAAAAATCAACCTGAGTTTACATAATGATTTTCAAATATGATTGGATATATGATAGCAAATCTGCTATTATGGACTCAGTGTTTTTCAGGTTTTAGGGAGCGAGGGTGCTATGAATAGGTTAGGGAGGAGAGTCTTTGGGATTCTTCTTGCACCGGTTGTCTTTATGGCTGCACTATCAAGTGGCAGCTATTCAATGAGTGCATACGCAAACGAGCAAATTGAAGATATTTTGGTTCCTGAGGAGGAACCAGACGGAAGCGAAGAGGATCAGCCACCTATGTTGGGGGCTTCTTATGATGCGAACAATAGTAGCTATGATGTTTGCTTCTATATAAGAGAGAACAGCTTGAGTGGGAATTACATCGATGCGGATATTCCATGGGGATCCATTGGACAGATCCTCAGTTATTACTCGGATCCGATCAGGATCAATGATGCGATTTCCCTTTCAGAATACAGAAAAGTCGTCGGTTCAGTAGTAGGGGGAAGTGAGGATAGTCTCAGCGGAGACGGGATTACTGCTTCCAACTCAGTATCTGTTGCGTTAACGAATCTTCCTGGCAGTGATGCCATAAAGTCTGTTGTTCCTGGATTTGATCCAAGTAAACATTATGTTGTCTGGTACGTGATCAAGCCTGCTATCACATTTGGTGATAACTCTGATGTCATAGTCCACGTAGATGG
>CAMVRW010000092.1 GCA_947169985.1 uncultured Butyrivibrio sp.
AGAAATGATGCTGACTCATTCGTATTCCAGACAGAGAAGGCTCTCCAGGATGTAGGAGACAAGATCGATGCTTCTCAGAAGCAGGTTGTTGAGGATGACATCAAGGCTCTTAAGGAGACACTTGAGCAGACAAAGGATAAGGAGCTTTCAGACTCTGAGATCGATTCTCTTAAGAGCCAGAAAGAGAAACTTATGAACGATGCTCAGGCACTCTTTGCTAAGATGTATGAGA
This sequence comes from uncultured Butyrivibrio sp., assembly GCA_947169985.1. GTDB lineage: Bacteria > Bacillota > Clostridia > Lachnospirales > Lachnospiraceae > Butyrivibrio. Next base: position 233 of record CAMVRW010000092.1, read on the forward strand.
ACGCTCAGGGAGCAGCAGGTGCTGCAGGCGCTGGCCCAGACATGGGACAGGCAGCTGGTCCTGATATGGGTTCAGCTTCTTCATCAAATGATGATAACGTAGTTGACGGAGACTACAGAGAAGTATAAGCTTAGTGATATATGGACTCAAGGTCGACTGATACCATGCTTGCATGAGGTATCAGTCGACTTTGAGGATTTAACAGACATGAGGAAAAAGGCTGGCGAATGAAATGAGCAAGCCGATTTCCGAATGGATGTAGAATTGCGAAAGCTGCTTAGCAGCGTAGCAATTCGTATATCATAGTTGAAGTGTAAGGAGTACTATGGCAGAACAGAAACGTGACTACTACGAGGTCCTGGGCGTAAGCAAGAACGCCTCAGAAGACGAGATCAAAAAAGCATACAGAGTACTTGCCAAGAAGTATCATCCGGATATGAATCCCGGTGATGCCTCTGCAGCAGACAAGTTTAAAGAGGCATCTGAGGCTTATGCGGTACTTAGCGATCCTGAGAAGAAGCGCCAGTATGACCAGTTTGGACATGCGGCCTTTGAAGGTGGCGGAAATCCCTTCAGCGGCGGTTTTGATTTCAATAGCGCTGACTTTGGTGATATTTTCGGCGATATCTTTGGAGACTTCTTCGGTGGTGGAAGATCCAGAGGAGCTTCAAGAAACGGCCCTTCCAAGGGAGCAAATCTTCGCGCCAGCGTACGCATAACCTTCCTTGAGGCTGTGTTTGGATGTGAGAAAGAGCTTGAGCTTACCATTAAGGATCCATGTCCTACCTGTCATGGAACAGGAGCTAAGCCCGGAACATCTCCACAGACCTGTACTAAGTGTGGCGGTAAGGGACAGATTGTTTATACTCAGCAGTCCTTCTTTGGCACAGTAAGAAATGTTCAGACCTGTCCTGATTGTGGTGGTACAGGTAAGGTGATAAAGGATAAGTGTCCTGATTGTCACGGAACAGGTTATATTGCCAGCAGGAAGAAGATCAAGGTCACAATCCCTGCAGGTATAGATAACGGCCAGAGTGTAAGGATCAGAGAAAAAGGTGAGCCCGGTGTAAACGGCGGACCAAGAGGAGACCTTCTTGTAGAAGTTGTTGTATCAGATCATCCTATCTTCCAGAGAGATGGATACAACATCTATTCAATGGTGCCAATTTCCTTTGCTATTGCAGCCCTTGGCGGAACTGTTCTTATCGATACAGTGGATGGCAAGGTTGCTTATGATGTAAAGGCCGGAACTCAGACAGATACAAGAGTAAGACTTCGTGGAAAGGGTGTGCCTTCCCTTAGGGATAAGGATCAGAGAGGCGACCACTATGTAACACTGGTTGTTCAGGTTCCTGAAAAGCTTTCGAAGGAAGCTAAGGACCTTCTTAAGAAGTTTGATGAGAAGACCGGAGATTCACTTACAGCAGCAGACAGAATGACTGGAGCTGATAGTGATGGAACAAACGGATCCGGCGGCGGAAAAAAGAAAAAGAAATTCTGGGAGTGATCGCGTGAAGCGGAGACAGGCTCTGTCTCCGTTTCGCGATTTTTTGCGTATGGAGGATACCTATGAAGTGGATGCGTTTTCGTGTGAGAACCAATGAAGAATCAGAGGATATTATTGTAAGTTACCTTGAGGATATAGGCCTGGAGGGAGCACAGATAGAGGATAATGCACCTTTATCGGCAGCTGATAAGGAGCAGATGTTTATTGATGCGCCTGAGCTTGAGCCTGATGAGACCGACACCGGTATCGAGTCAGGGGCAGCATACCTCAATTTCTTTTTAGAGATTGATGATGAGAATATGCTGACAGTAGAGCTTCCTGACGACAACGGGGAGATGGTTAAAGTGAAGAAAACTCCTGAACAGATGCAGCAGGAGATAAAAGAAAAGCTGGATGAACTTAGAAGCTTTTCTGATATAGGTGACGGAACCATCTCTGTTGATGTAACTGAGGACATTGATTGGATAAATAACTGGAAACAGTACTTCCACAAATTCTTTATTGATGATATACTTGTAATCCCTTCATGGGAAAAAGAAAGCTCTGAAGATAAAGACAAGGCATCCATGATCCTTCATATTGATCCTGGAACAGCCTTTGGAACAGGAATGCATGAGACTACACAGCTTTGCATCCGTATGCTGAAAAAGTATGTTACTTCTGATACAGAGCTTTTGGATGTGGGAACAGGATCCGGAGTTCTCTCAATTCTTGCTCTGATGTTTGGAGCAAAGCATGCAGTGGGAACAGACCTTGATAAGTGCGCGGTTCCTGCAGTAAAAGAGAACATGGAAAACAATGGCATTGATCCTTCCAAGTTCGATATGATGATCGGAAATATTATCGACGACAAGCAGGTTCAGGATAAGGTAGGATACGATAAGTACGATATCGTTGTTGCAAATATCCTGGCAAATGTTCTTGTGCCCCTGACACCTGTCATCCTAAACCAGCTGAAAAGCGGCGGAATATATATAACCTCCGGTATCATCAACACCAAGGAGGAAGAAGTAAAGAAGGCACATCTTGATGCTGGTCTTGAGATTCTTGAGATCCATCATCAGGGAGATTGGGTTTCCATTACATCGAGGAAGAATTAAAGGTGTATCATTTTTTTGTTGAAAGCTCCCAGGTTTCACCGGACTGTAAGGTGGTGGAGATAACGGGCAGCGATTTTAATCATATAGCAAATGTCCTTAGGATGAAGGTGGGAGAGCAGTTTTCCGTCAGCATCAGACAGGAAGAGGAGAGCAGAGAGCTCTTTTATGAGATAGAGGAGATTACAGATTCCTCTGTAATTGGTAAGCTGTGCTTTATTGAAGAGGTGGGGAACGAACTTCCCTCAAAGATATTTCTTTTCCAGGGGCTTCCCAAGGTTGATAAAATGGAGCTTATTATTCAGAAGGCTGTTGAACTTGGAGCCTTTAAGATAATCCCCATGTCCACCAAAAGGTGCATCGTCAAGCTGGATGAGAAGAAGTCCCAGGCCAAGCAGAAGAGATGGCAGGCCATATCAGAGGCTGCAGCCAAGCAGAGCAAAAGAGCTATCATCCCCGAAGTGGCACTACCTGTGACCATGAAGCAGGCAGTGGAAATGTGTAAAAACGAAAACATAGATGTCCGGCTTATTCCCTATGAGATGGCCAAGGACATTTCAGTAACAAAGAATATTATCGATGGTATTAATCCGGGGCAGAGCATTGCTGTGTTCATTGGCCCGGAAGGCGGTTTTTCAGAAGAGGAGATACAGCTGTGTCTTGATAATGACATAAAGCCCATCACTCTTGGTAAGAGGATCCTTCGGACTGAAACTGCAGGATTCACCGCCATTTCATGGCTTATGTATCATCTTGAAAGCTGAGTAGAAATGAGAGCATATTTAGATAATTCAGCCACAACCAGAGCTTTTGATGAAGTTGCAGCCCTGGTGGCAAAGATAATGACAGAAGAATACGGAAATCCCTCCAGTGTACATCACATGGGGACAGTGTCCGGCAACAGAGTATTCAGTGCCAGGGAGACAATTGCTGAGACCTTGAAGGTAGAGCCTTCAGAGATTCTTTTTACCTCCGGAGGAACTGAGTCTGATAACCTGGCTATAATCGGAACAGCCAGGGCAAATTCATGGAGAGGTAAGCACATAATTACTACATCTGTAGAACATCCTGCTGTTCTTGAGACCTGTATGGCCCTTAAGAAGGAAGGTTTTGAGATAACCATGCTGCCTGTTGATGAGACGGGAAGAGTTCGCTTGGAGGACCTTAAGGCATCTCTTAGACAGGACACCATACTAGTTTCAATGATGCTGGTTAACAACGAGATTGGCGCCATAGAGCCTGTCAGTGAAGTGGGAAAGGCAATAAAGGATTTTAACAAGGATATCGTCTTCCACGTGGATGCTGTTCAGGGCTATGGTAAGCTGGTTATCAGACCAAGATCAATGAACATAGACCTGTTATCTGTAAGCGGACATAAGATCCATGGTCCCAAGGGTATTGGATTTTTGTACATTAAAAAGGGCACAAAGATAAATCCTATCTGCTATGGCGGCGGACAGCAAAAGGGCATGAGATCCGGAACCGAAAATGCCCCAGGGATTGCAGGAATGGCCCTTGCAGCAAAGATGTGCTACGAGAACCACGACGAAAAGATACAGAAGATGTATGACCTTAAGCAGTATCTGATGGATGGCCTTAAGGAGAAGATCACCGACATAAAGCTCAACGGACCAGAGTGCCGGGAAGGGGCTCCACATATTGTAAGTGTGTCCATCAAAGGACTTGCAGCTGAGACAATCCTGAATATGTTAAGCAGTAAGGAGATTTATGTTTCTGCAGGAAGTGCGTGTACTTCCAACAACCCACATATTTCTGATACACTTCAGGCAATTGGCCTTGAAAGAGACCTTCTTGAGTCCACGATCCGTATCAGTATGTCAGAGCTTACCACCAAAGAGGAGATTGATTATCTTTTAGAGACGCTTGCCTCACAGGTGGAGAACATGAGAAAGTTTTACAGGCATTAAGGAGGCCTAAATATGCAATACCATGCTTTTGTAATTAAGTACGCAGAGATAGGAGTAAAGGGCAAGAACAGATATATCTTCGAGGATGCCCTTGTTAAGCAGATAAAGAGAGTTCTTTCAAAGTGTGATGGGAATTTTTCAATTTCAAAGGTTGCCGGAAGAGTTTATGTTGAGGCTGAGGGCTTTGATTTTGATGAGACTGTTTCTGCACTTCAGAGAGTGTTTGGAATAACAGGAATCTGTCCTGCTGTCTCAGTTGAGAGGGATGGAGAGAACAACCTTCCTGACGTAAACGGTGTATGCCAGGAGGTAATTAAGTTCGTTGATGGAGTTTATCCTGACAAGAACAAGACCTTCAAGGTAAAGGTAAGAAGAGTAGATAAGAGCTATCCATTGGATTCCATGGAACTGGCGGCTGAGATTGGCGCGCAGGTTCTGGATGCTTTCAGTGAGATGAAGGTTGATGTCCACAATCCTGACATACTTATAAACGTTGAGATCAGAGAGAAGATGAATATCTTTTCAGAGATCATACCAGGTCCCGGAGGAATGCCTATCGGAACTGCCGGAAAGGCAATGCTGCTTTTGTCCGGTGGAATTGATTCCCCTGTTGCAGGTTACATGATCGCAAAAAGAGGTGTGGACCTGGAGGCAGTTTACTTCAATGCTCCACCATATACCAGCGAGAAGGCTAAGCAGAAGGTTGTAGATCTTGCGGGAGTAATTGCAAAGTACACAGGAAGCATCAAGCTCCATGTGATCAACTTCACTGATATTCAGATGTATATTTATGAGAAGTGTCCTCATGATGAGCTTACTATCATCATGAGAAGATATATGATGAAGATCGCTGATAAGATTGCCGTCGAAACCGGCTGCATGGGACTTGTTACAGGAGAGAGCATAGGACAGGTTGCTTCACAGACCATGCAGAGTCTTATGTGTACCGGAGAGGTTGTAAGGGATATGCCTGTTTACAGGCCACTTATCGCCTTTGATAAGCAGGATATCGTAGACATTTCCCAGAAAATAGATGCCTATGAGACATCAATCCTTCCTTACGAGGACTGCTGTACTATTTTTGTGGCTAAGCACCCTGTTACAAAACCCAGGCTCGATATTATCGAGAAGCACGAGGAAAATCTTGCTGAAAAGATAGATGAACTGTTTAGGATTGCAATTGAGACTGACGAAGTAATAGAGATCAGAAAGTAAAAAAGCCCACAATAAACTCCCGTTACACTAAGCTAGATAACTCTGGCTAAGTGTCCGGGAGTGTTTCAAACTAAAAATTCATAGAGAACTTTTTAAGGTTCCCTATTATACTGTGTAAGGCTTCAGAACTTCAAGGATCTCTTCTGCGCCGTCCTCAGCATGGATATTAAGATCAATTGGCTTAGAAAGGTCAAGTGAGAAAATACCCATAATAGACTTAGCATCGATAACGTATCTGCCTGAAACGAGGTCAAAGTCATAATCAAACTTCGTAATATCGTTTACAAAAGATTTTACCTTATCGATAGAATTTAAAGAAATCTTAACTGTTTTCATTGGTCAAGTACCTCCTTCTTTTCCTTTATAGTAAACGTAAGAATGTCAAAAGTCAATGAGGTTTAGCTAAATATGCTTAAGAATATTCAAGGGCTACGGGTTGCTATGCACAACCTGGGCTGTAAAGTTAATAGTTACGAGATGGATGTCATGGCTCAGAAGCTTGTTGATGCAGGCTGCGTGATCGTGCCATTTCACGATAAAGCTGATGTTTATGTGATAAATACCTGTACTGTCACCAATATAGCTGACAGGAAATCCAGGCAGATGCTCCACAGATCCAAAAAGGAAAATCCGGAGGCTGTTGTTGTGGCAGTTGGCTGCTATGTTGAGACCGGATTTGAGGGAGTAAAGAAGGACGAGTGCATAGATCTTGCCATAGGTAACAACAAGAAGTCAGAGATAGCTGAAATACTGGATGAGTTCTTTTCCGCAAGGGGAGATGTGGTGGATAAGACTCTTGGAGGAACTTCAGTAATAGATATCAACCACACCAATGAGTACGAGAATATGAGGCTTACTGAGCTTCCTGAGCATACCAGAGCTTACATAAAGGTCCAGGATGGCTGTAACCAGTTCTGTACCTACTGTGTTATTCCCTATGCAAGAGGCAGGGTCAGAAGCCGCGATATGAACGATGTTCTGGAGGAGATAAAAGACCTTTCTGCCAAGGGCTGCAAGGAAGTTGTTATCACCGGAATCCATGTAGGCTCCTATGGTATGGATTTTAAGGAGGGACAACCGGTCAATCTGGTGGATCTGCTTGAAAAAGTGGAGGAGATTCCGGGCATTGAGAGGATCCGTCTTGGAAGTATAGAACCAAGATTTATCACTAAAGAAAATGCAGAGCGTATGGCTGCAATTAAAAAGCTTTGTCCCCACTTCCACTTATCGCTCCAAAGTGGCTGCGATTCAGTGTTAAAGAGGATGAACAGACACTATACAGCGAAGGAGTACATGGACAGTGTAGCTCTTTTGCGCAAGGTATTTGACAGGCCGGCTATCACAACTGATGTTATCGTGGGATTCCCCGGAGAGACTAAGGAGGAATTTGAGGAGTGCAGGAAGTTCGTAGAGGAAATTGGCTTTTACGAGATGCATGTCTTTAAATATTCACCAAGAAAGGGCACAGTGGCAGCAGGAATGCCTGATCAGCTCACAGACAGACAGAAGTCAGAGCGAAGTGATGTGCTCATAGATTTGACAGAGAGGGACTCTGTGTGTTATCGTGAAGCCTTCATTGGTCAGGAGCTATCAGTCCTTTGGGAGGACGAAGAGACCATAGATGGCAGGAAATATATGATAGGACACACTGACAGATATGTCAGAGTCGCTGCGCCGGAGGGTAGTAAGGAGTACGAAAACGCAGTGTCAGGGCAGATTACAGTTGTTTGCCCAAAGGGCCTTGTAAAACCCGATACATTGCTTATTTAACCTTGCTGGTGTAAAATTATAAGATAGTAGCATATTTATGAACGATAATGAGGAGATGATCCTCAAATGAATATGAATGGAGAATAGTTTTATGGCAGATCAGGATTTAGGAAATACCCAATTTTTTAAGGTTGAGGTAGAGCCTGAGACAGGTGTTAAGAAGGTGCTTTCTGTTGTTTATGATGCTCTTCTTGAAAAAGGGTACAATCCGGTTAATCAGATCGTCGGATACATTATGTCAGGCGACCCGACCTACATAACAAGCCATAAGGGCGCAAGAAGCCTTATCATGAAGGTTGAGCGTGATGAGCTTGTAGAGGAGATGCTCACAGAATACATCAAGAGCAACGACTGGGCACAGAGGTAAGTGATAAGAGATTATCTTTTATCACGAGGATGATGCATGCGAATCATGGGACTTGATTACGGGTCCAGGACTGTGGGTGTAGCAATAAGTGACGATCTTTTGCTAACAGCACAGGGAAAAGAAATAATCCGTAGAAAAGAAGAGAATAAGCTTAGAAAGACTTTGGCGCGCATTGAAGAACTCATTCAGGAGTATGGGGTGGAAAAGATTGTTCTGGGACTTCCACTAAACATGGATGAGACTGTCTCTGAGCGCTCAAAGCTGTGTCTTGAATTCAAGGAAATGATCGAAAGAAGAACCGGGATTCCGGTGGAGATGATGGATGAGCGCCTTACAACTGTAGAGGCGGATGAGATCATGAATGAAGCCCGTATAAAGGGTAAGGAAAGAAAAGAGTACGTAGACATGATAGCTGCCCAGATCATCCTTCAGGATTATCTGGACAACAAATTAGACAGGTGACAGATTTTGGAAAAGATTATTTTTAGCCCCGATGGGGAAGAACCGGTAGAGTTTTATTGTCTTGAACAGACCATTATTGGAGCTAAGACATATCTGCTGGTGACTGATGAAGAAGATGGAGACGGAGAAGCGCTGATACTGCGCGATGACTCCGATATTAAAGATGAAGAAGCAGTTTATGTGATCGTGGATGATGACCTGGAGCTTGAAGCTGTTGCAGGTGTTTTTCGTAAGCTGCTTTCTGAGGATGGCATAGATCTGGATATTTAACGGGCT
>CAMVRW010000093.1 GCA_947169985.1 uncultured Butyrivibrio sp.
TAATTGATTTTTTGCTGTTTTAATATCATACTTATTGTAAGGAAAAATTCAACTCGATAAGGAGGCATCATGTCACAGATTCAGGATATCTTAAGAGAAGCAAAAGAAAACGGCGCATCTGATGTTCACATTACTGTAGGACTTCCACCTAAGATGAGACTTAACGGAAAGCTCATTGCCATGGAAAGCTATGGCAAGATGCTTCCTCCAAACACAAGGGAGATCGTTGAGGAGATCATGGATGACAGACAGCTGGCCAAGCTTGAAGAAAACGGTCAGCATGATATGTCCTTCTCTGTTCCCGGAGTGGGTCGTTACAGACTTAATGTATTCAAACAGAGGGGTTCTTTTGCTATGGCATTCCGTGTTGTTGCAACAGAGATACCAAGTGCCGAGAGTCTTGGAATTCCTGAAACTGTAGTAGACCTTTATACCAAGAAGAGAGGCCTGGTACTGGTTACAGGACCAACAGGTAGCGGTAAGTCTACAACTCTTGCCTCAATAATTGACCGTATCAATAATAACAGGGAAGCTCATGTTATCACCCTTGAGGACCCTATCGAGTTCACATATCAGCACAGAATGTCCATCGTTAACCAGAGGGAGATTGGTACTGATTCAAATAGTTATGCCAGCGCCCTTCGTGCTGCTCTCCGTGAAGATCCTGATGTTATCCTTGTAGGTGAGATGAGAGATTTGGAAACCATCAGTACAGCCATTACTGCAGCAGAGACAGGACACCTGGTTCTTTCAACTGTTCATACAATTGGAGCTTCCAATACTGTGGACAGACTTATTGACGTATTCCCATCCCATCAGCAACAGCAGATCAGAATACAGCTGGCGGGAGTTTTGGAGGCTATTATTTCCCAGCAGCTCCTTCCTACAGGAGATGGCGGCAGAATAGCAGCCTTTGAGGTTTTGCATATCAACAGTGCTGTAAGAAACCTTATCCGTGAAGGTAAGTCCCACCAGCTCATTACCTACATGCAGACCTACAGGAAGCAGGGTATGATCACTATGGATGATGCGATCTTAGAGCTGTACAGGGCACAGAAGATTTCAAGAGAAATAGCTCTTCAGTTTGCACAGGATCCCGATACCATGCAGAATAAGATGCTAAGATAACAGATCCGGGAGAAGCAAGATGATAAACCTCGCAATTGTTGAGGATGAGGATTCCTATGCTCAGCAGCTGACAGAATTCATACAAAAATTCCAGGAGGAAAGTGGCAATTATTTTAAGGTCACCAGGTTTTCTGATGGCGACGAGATAACTAATGGCTACAAGGGACAGTTTGATATTATCCTCATGGACATAGAGATGAAACTGATGGACGGAATGACAGCAGCAGAGGAAATTAGAAGGCTGGATCAGGAAGTTGTCATCATGTTCATCACCAATATGACAAACTATGCAATACGTGGCTATCAGGTAGACGCTCTTGACTACGTCTTAAAGCCTGTTAGCTACTTTGCTTTTTCACAAAAGCTGGACAGAGCCATTTCAAGGATCCGTAAGTCGGATTCCAAAATCATTTCCGTTGAAATGCCCTCCGGTGTAAAAAAGCTGGATATAGACAATATCTTTTACATCGAGAGTGAGGGGCATAACCTTAATTTCTACACCAGTGCAGGAGAGTTTTCCGTCAGGGCAAGAATGGCGGATTTTGAAGAGCAGCTTTCTGCTTATAATTTCTTCAGGAGTAACAAGGGATATCTTGTAAACCTGAAGTATGTGGACGGAGTAGAAAAAGGTGCCTGCATCATAGCCGGAAAACAGCTACTTATAAGCAGATCCAGAAAGAGCGAATTTATGAGCGCTCTGACTGATTATATGGCGGGACTTTGATATGAACGGTACTTATCAGGATATCCCAAGATTATATACAGCAATAGCAGAATGGCTGGCCTGCGTTGTCTATTGCCTGATCTTGAGGCGAAAGGTCAAGAGACAGCAGTTTTTTCTGATATCTTTAGCTGCTCTTGTTATACAGAGCCTGTTTTTGACACTTACGGACGATCTTCCTATTTTTTTCTGGATACCCTGTATGCTGGCAGCAGTTCTTTTGATGTACCTGTTCATGTATCTGGTGTGCGAAGACACGAAGATAGTTATCGGTTATTACTGTGCCAGAGCATTTCTCCTGGCAGAACTGGCAGCTTCACTGGAATGGCAGCTGGCCTGCTTTGCATCGGGAAACAGGCCATCAATGGTCACCCAGATAGTTATTCTTGTGACAGTTTATGGAATGGTGTTTGTGTGGGCTCTTCATATGGAGAAAAGCATAGTGAGGGGCATATTCCAGCTTGAGATAAATTTCCGTGAATTTCTGGCGGCTGTTGCTATTGCAGCTGCGGTGTTTGCCTTCAGTAACCTGAGCTTTATCCTGTCCAACACTCCCTTTACCACCCAGATTACTGCCGATGTGTTCTATGTAAGGACTCTGGTGGATCTGGCGGGGATCATGATACTGTACGTTTACCAGAGCCGTATCTGCGAGCTTTTGGCGGAAAAAGAGCTGAGCAACATCCATTCGATGCTGAAGGCTCAGTACGATAAATATCGAAATTACCAGACTACCTTTGATGTCATCAATATGAAGTACCATGACCTGAAGCACCAGATAGCAGGCCTTAGGGCAGAGATGACAGAGGACGAGAGACAAAAGTGGATCGACTCCCTTGAACAGGAGCTGGAATCCTACTCACCGGAGCTTGAGACCGGCAACAGCGTTCTTGATACTCTTATTGCCGGCAAGATGATGAACTGCCAGGCCCATGACATAAAGGTTACCTGCGTTGCAGATGGCAACATTCTGGATTTTATGCACGTGGCTGATATATGCACCATATTCGGAAACGCACTGGACAACGCCATTGAGAATGTTACTCTCATCGAGGATCCGGAAAAGAGACTTATCCATATAACAGTTTCTCCTAAGAAGAATTTTGTACTTATTCAGATAAACAACTACTGTGAAAGCCAGATCATGATGAAGAATGGCTATCCTGTAACCACCAAGGCGGATAAGGATAATCACGGTTTCGGCCTTAAGAGCATTCGGTATACTGTGGAAAAATACCATGGAACCGTAAAGTTTGAGGTTAACAAAAACTGGTTTGAGCTTAATATCCTGATTCCCCAGGGAGGAGTTGGATGAATTTAATCGCAGTTGCAACTTCAGATTATATCGGAGCAGTGCTTTTGATAGCACTTCTTTTCAGCAGCCGTATCAGACGAAATGCCAATAGAGACCAGATTGAGATGAATGTCTTTTCCTTTAATGCAATCCTGGCTCTGTTTGCATGCTTCGTGGATTTCTTTGCCTTCTACGCAGATGGAAAGCCTGGAACAACATGGAAGATCATAAACATTCTTTCCAACACCTTCTGCTTTCTTGCTAATCCCCTTTTTATATCATGCTGGTGCCTTTTCGAGGACCTGAAGTTTTATAAGTCCAGGAAAAGGATCAGGAAGATCTACGTATATGCCTTTATTCCTGCTGCAGTGCTGGAACTTATAGCCTTGTTGAACATGTTTGTTCCTATAATATTCTTTATTGACGAGCAGAATCGCTACGTGAGGCTGCCTTTCAACTACGCTTACTATGTTGTGGATCTGTTCTATATTCTCTTTGGCGTATATATTCTCAGGAAGTATGAGAAAAAGTACGGAAAGGTAAGATTCTTCCCTATATTCCTCATGATAGGTCCTGTGGTCCTGGGATGTGGCCTTCAGGTGCTGTTCTATGGTGTTTCCCTTATCTGGATATCTTTGGCTGTGGGAATGACTTCTATATACATGTCTCTCCAGAATGAGTTTTCCTATCAGGACAAGCTCACAGGTTTGTACAACAGAGCCTATCTGGACTATTGCCTGGAAAATGCTTCAAAAGACATGGGTAAAGGTCTTGGTGGCATCATGATCGACGTGGATTATTTCAAGAAGATCAATGATACCTATGGTCATTCAGCCGGTGATGAGGCTTTGGTGGATGTTACAAGGATCATCAATTTCTCAAAGCCCGATAAGGCAATAGCTACGAGATTTGCCGGCGATGAGTTCATTCTTCTTGTTAAGGATACAAGTGATGATGAAATGAAGCGGATCATTAAAAATATACATGACGAAGTGGATCTTTTTAATGAAACGGAAGGCCGTGAATACAAGCTTTCCCTGTCCACCGGTTATGCAATCTATGATCCCAAGGCGGAAAGCCATGATGACTTCCTGAAACACATGGATGATAACATGTATGAGGAAAAGAACCTGAAACATGGTAAGTGAGAAGCGCGCCGCTCGGATCACAGATCCTCGCCCTTCTCACTTCAACGCGCAGTTCGTGACAAAAATCGTACCGTTTGTGACAAAAACGGCACGATTTTTTTTGCGTGATAAGCTTAGACTATCTTATAAAAGGGAGGTACTTATATGTTATCTATCAACATGGATGACGTCATGAACGTCATAACATCCATCAAATCTTATCTGATAGCTATTGGTATTATCATAGCTGTTGCAGTGGTTCTCATGATCGCTGTAATGAAGCTTAATAAGCCACTTAAGAAGCTTATCAGAGGAACAGCGCTTGTTGCAATGCTCACAGGTATTGTAGTATGCGTAAACATGATCTGTTCAGGCCCTATGAGCACAATGCTTGACCTGGTAAGCGGATCAGGAACTATTTCAAAAGAAACTTCTGACGAATCTACAGTTCTTGCACAGGATATCGCAAGAGAAGGTATTGTTCTTCTTGAGAATGAAGGAAACACTCTTCCTGTTGCAAGTGGTTCTAAGCTCAATGTCTTTGGATGGGCTTCAACAAATCCTATCCTCGGTGGTGCTGGTTCAGGCGCTCTTAATGATGCTTATGAGACCATCGATCTTCTTAAGTCACTGGCTGATGCAGGAATTGAGACAAATAAGGATCTTACAAAGTTCTACACGGACTATAAGGCTGACAGACCTGTTGTAGGAATGTGGAATCAGGATTGGACACTTCCTGAGCCTAACGTTTCTCTTTACACAGACGACCTTATGGCAAATGCAAAGAGCTTTTCTGACACAGCAATGATCGTTATCAGCCGTTCAGGCGGAGAGGGTGCTGACCTTCCTACAAATATGAACGCAGTTATTGATGGTTCATATCAGGATGGCACAACCTACACAGCCGGCACATATGACGACACTTTAAATGCAGGTAATGACTGGGATGCAGGTGATCACTACCTTCAGCTCACAAACAGAGAGGAAGAGATGATCGACCTTGTATGTGCTAATTTTGACAAGGTTATCCTTGTTTACAATGGTGCAAATGCATTCGAACTTGGTTTCATTAATGATCACCCTCAGATTAAGTCAGCTCTTTGGGTAGCTGGAATGGGTCACGTTGGTATGGAGGCCCTTGGTGAGATCGTTACCGGTGAGGTTAACCCTTCAGGTAAGACAATCGATACTTATGTTTACAACATGAAAGAGACACCTTGGTGGAACAACTTTGGTGATTTCAATTACACAAACATGGATGAGTTTGCTTACACATCCACAGGTTTCACAGGCGTAGAGTCTACAGCATATGTTTCATTCATCAACTATGTTGAGGGTATTTACGTTGGTTACAAGTTCTACGAGACAGCAGATGCAGAGGGACTTATCGATTACGATAAGATGGTTCAGTATCCATTTGGCTATGGACTTTCCTACACATCTTTCGAGCAGACAATGGGAGACATCACAGAGGCTGATGGACAGATCAGCTTCGATGTCACTGTAACAAATACAGGTTCTGTAGCAGGTAAGGATGTTGTTGAGGTTTACTACAACCCTCCTTACACAAACGGCGGAATTGAGAAGGCAACAGCAAACCTTATCGAGTTTGAAAAGACTGATCTTCTTGAGCCAGGCGCTTCACAGACCTTCAATATTTCTTTTGCCCTTGAGGATATTGCATCCTACGATTACCAGAATGCAAAGGGATATGTCCTTGAGGCAGGAGATTATGTGATCTCCATCAACAAGGATTCACACACAATCCTTGATTCAAAGACTTACACAGTAGGCAGTGAAGTTGTCTACAACGGTTCAAACAACAGAAATTCTGATATGGTAACAGCTACAAACGCATTTGATTATGCTGAAGGTGATGTTACATATCTTTCAAGAAAAGACGGATTTGCAAATTATGCTAAGGCAACTGCAGCTCCTTCAAACTATGAGATGAGCGCAGCAGCTAAGGCTGATTTCTACAACATCAGCAATTACCTTACACCTGAAGCAACGGCAGCAGACGAAGATCCTAATGCTGCAGCAGTTACAACAGGCGCAGCTACAAACCTTAAGCTTGCTGATCTTCGTGATGTGGCTAAGGATGATCCAAAGTGGGATGAGCTCCTTGACAGCATGAGCCTTGACGATATGAATGCTCTTATCTCTCTTGGCGGATATCAGACAAACTCTGTTGATTCAATTGGAAAGGTACGTACAAATGACTGTGACGGACCTGCTTCAATTAACAACAACTTCACAGGAGTTGGATCTCTTGGATTCCCTGTTGGAGTAACTGTAGCAGCAACCTTCAATAAGGCACTTGCTTATGAGTTTGGACAGTCAATCGGAAAGATGGCTGACGAAATGGATGTATCAGGATGGTACGCACCTGCTATGAACATCCACAGAACAGCTTTTGCAGGACGTAATTTCGAGTACTACTCAGAGGACGGAGTTCTTTCAGGTATAATCGCTTCAAATGCCTGCCAGGGTTCATGGTCACAGGGCGTTTACGCATACATGAAGCACTTTGCTCTCAATGATCAGGAAGAAAACAGATGTGACATGCTCTGCACATGGGCTAATGAGCAGGCTATCCGTGAGATCTACCTTAGACCTTTCGAGATGTGCGTAAAGAGAACACCTATCCTTGCAGTAATGTCATCCTTCAACTATATCGGAAACCGTTGGGCAGGTGGATCTGCTTCACTTCTTAAGACTGTTCTCCGTGATGAGTGGGGATTCAACGGATTTGTTCTTACTGACTACTTCGGAGTTTATGGATACATGTCATCAGATCAGGCTATCCGTAACGGTACAGACTGCATGCTGGTTAACTATCCTACAGCTACAAACAATGTTCAGTTCAGAGATACAAACGGTGCTCAGCAGGCAATGCGTGAGGCTACCAAGAACATTCTCTACACAGTAGTTCAGTCCAGAGCATATGCACCTGAGAATCTTACAATGGGCATGGCTTCCTGGAAGAAGCTCATGATCGTTCTCGATGTTATTTTTGCAGGACTCATGATCTGTCTGATGACTATTTTTGTAAAGAACTATAATAAAAGAAAAGCTGAGACAGAGCAGTAACTCGGCGTGAAAGAAGGGAATAACCCATGAAGTATCAGGATATCATTTCAAGTATGACAATAGAAGAAAAGGCTGCTTTCCTCAGCGGAAAAGGAGAGTGGGAGACAAGGAATTTTGATAAACTCGGCATTCCTTCAATATTCTGCTCTGACGGACCTCACGGAATAAGGAAGCAGGCTGGAGCAGGAGATCATCTGGGACTTAACGAGTCTTTGCCTGCCACATGCTTTCCGACAGCTGCAACTATTGCAAACAGCTGGAATGAGGAACTGGGAGAAACCCTGGGAGAAACCCTTGGTGAAGAGGCTATGGCGGAGGGCGTTAACGTCCTCCTGGGCCCTGGCCTTAATATAAAAAGAAGCCCTCTTTGCGGTAGAAACTTTGAGTATTTCTCAGAGGATCCCTATCTTGCAGGTAAGATGGCTGCATCCTATGTGAGGGGGATTCAGTCTAAGGGCGTATATGCCTGCCCTAAGCATTTTGCAGTAAACTCTCAGGAACTCCGTCGTATGGCCATGAATTCAGTGGTTGATGAGAGAACCCTTAGAGAGATCTACCTTACAGGCTTTGAGATTGCGGTAAAAGAGGGAAAGGCAAAGACCATCATGTCTGCCTACAATGAGGTAAATGGTGTCTATGCCAACGAAAACAAGCACCTTTTAAAAGATATTCTTCGTGATGAGTGGGGCTTTGACGGAATTGTTATCACTGACTGGGGCGCAAGTAACGATCATGCCCTTGGCGTGGCAGCAGGCTCTAACCTGGAGATGCCTAATCCCGGACTTGATTCAGCAAGGGGACTTATTGCTGCTGTTGAGAGCGGAAAGATCTCCATGGAAGACGTGGACGCACGAGTTGACGAGCTTTTGGATGCGGTTATCACACTGTCTGTAAAAGCTAAGGGAAGATCTGAGGAATTTGATAAGAATGCTCATCATGCTGTGGCAAGAAGAGCTGCGACAGAGAGCACTATCCTTTTGAAGAATGAGGACAAGATCCTTCCTTTGAAGAGCGGAGCCAAGGTTGCTATTATTGGTGACTTTGCCTTTGTTCCAAGATATCAGGGAGCAGGATCATCATTGGTTAATCCTACCAAGGTTGAGACTGTAGCTGAGCTTTCAGGAAGCTATGACCTTCAGATTGTAGGCATGAGCAGAGGATATTCCAGAAACGGAAAAGAAGATGCAGCCACAAAGAAAGAAGCTCTGGATCTTGCTGCAAGAGCAGATATAGTTCTTTTCTTCTTCGGTCTTAACGAGGACTCTGAGTCAGAGGGAATGGACAGGACTCATATGCGCATTCCTCAGAACCAGATTGAACTTCTTCAGGAGCTTGGACAGGTCAATGCTAATCTTGTTGGTGTTATCAGCGCAGGATCAGCGATTGAGATGCCCTGGCATCATTATTTTAAAGCTCTTTTGCACTGCTATCTGAATGGCCAG
>CAMVRW010000094.1 GCA_947169985.1 uncultured Butyrivibrio sp.
GGCTCCTTCAGATGTTCAGGCTAAGGAAGTTGAGGCCAGAGCAGATAAGGTTGCAGCAGCTAACTCAGAAGAATAATAGATTCATATATACATTAGGCTCCCTCGGAAACCCATCCGGGGGAGTTTTTTAATAGGTTTTTTATATAATTATTGACGGTTTTGTGTTAATATTATTTCATGCAGATGAATGCGATGTATAACTATAACTACATAGGTGAATTTGCAAGCTTGCTACTGGCAGGCCTTTTGGTGTTTGTGATGATATATTCAAAACCCCGGAAGACCTACGTCTACAAGTTTCTTTTTGTTGGAGTGATCTGGTCTATAATCGCCATAATCCTCCAGATATCCATACTTTCAATTGCCAATAATCCCGACGACTATAGCAAGGAACTGTTTATGAGCCTGTTGATAATGTTCCTTCTTGCTTATAATGGGGTTCTTTATTTTATCTTTGCTTATGTAAACATGATGTCCATGGTAAGGAGAGGACAGCAAAAAGAATTTATCGCCATGTATAGTGTGCTGTCCCTTATGTATGTTACGGGCATCGTGGTTGAGATAGTTGTAACCGGCCTGTATTCATACACTGTAGATGGAATAGATCTTTCGCACTTTACAAGGTTTTACTGCACTGCCGGAATTATATGTGCCATTATTTCTTTTTACGCATCAGTGACTAACAGGACACAGATTTCCAGAGTTATCTGGCATACAGTCTGCATCATTGTTCCTATTGAGATAATAATACTGGTTTCTCAGATGATCGCAATTTCTGTAAGCAGAACAGTCTTTTCCGGACTTACGTATGTGCCTGTATTTACGCTGGCATTTCTTTTGTTCCACAATATACCTTACGATGAGGAGTCAGGCTGTCAAAGCAGCAATGCGCTTGATGAATTTATAAAGAAACATACAGGGAAGAGGGATTTCTACCTTATGTATGTTGAGTTCAGGATGCCCTCCAGCGAGAACTTTATCAATGAGTCAAAGGATGTGGAGTACATTGGAATTAACGCCTGCAGAACCATTGAGCGTATCAGCAATAGGATCAATATGTACAGACTCGATTATCAGAAGTTTATAAATGTTATCGATATTTCTGATGAGAAAAAAGCTCTTTCCTATGCGGACCAGATCCGGGCAGTCTTTGACGGAGTAAAGGCAGAGCTTAAGGTGCCTTTTAACTACTACATAATAGTAGAGAAAGTTACTCCTGACCTGGATTCCCCAAAGAAGGTCAGACAGCTTAATGAGTTTGTAGAAAAGAGATTCCTGGATAAGAACGCCTGCTGCTATTATGTTGTACAGCCGGAAGATTTTGATAACTTCGCCGAGTTCTTTGATATCAGTGTTTGCCTCAAGGATATCAGGGATAAGATGGACTATGATGATGACAGAGTAATCGCCTATGCGCAGCCCATCTACAGCGTAGAGCATGGGGGCTTCAGGGTTGCTGAAGCTTTGATGAGACTTAAGGTTGGGGACAGGATCATATCTCCTGAAAAGTTTATTCCGGTGGCTGAGAAGACTGGCTGTGTACATGCCCTTACCTGTATCATTCTGAATAAGGTCTGCAGAGCCATTGAAACCCTTGAAGATTACTACGATTTCGATGCCATTTCCATAAATGTTTCGTCAAAAGAGCTATCTCACGATGAAATGTATCAGGACTTCCTGGATATTATTGAGCGTTATGACATTGATATCTCAAAGATCAGAATGGAGATCACAGAAACGGCCATGTTCGAGGATTCAGATATTGCTGACAGGAATATGAAGATCCTGGACAACGAGGGAATTCAGCTTTATCTGGATGATTTCGGAACAGGTTATTCCTCTTTGGAGAGAGTTATCAACTGTCCTGTTAAGACCGTTAAGTTCGACAAGAACCTGCTTTACAAGTCTCTTGATGATAACAGGATGGATGACATCCTTACCTATATGATAGAGGTTCTGAAAAAGAACGGTTTCGTGACTCTTGTAGAAGGTGTAGAAGATGAGAGTCAGAGCCAGTTCTCTGTAGATCGAGGCTTTGATTATATTCAGGGTTATCATTACGCTAAGCCTGCACCTATCGAGGATCTGAAGAAGTTCTTTAACAGGAAGAATCAGTTTTGATAAGCGCCTTGGGCTGTCACACTTAGTGTGGCAGCCTTTTTAATTGCCGTAATTTCGCTGCCTTGACAGTGATGGTATGATTGTATACAATTATGCACATAGTACATGCTTTAGTACAATAATTTGTGAATGTGAGGTTTTGCTGCAGTTATGAGTAATCATGATACTTTCCAGAATCGGCCGGTAACTATGAACAACAAGAATAACCTGCTCCAGATCGAGGAGCACATGTATATTCTTGATGACGTAGCAAAGCCAAACGTCTTTAGAAATATGTTCCCCTATGAGGAAGTTCCCAAGATTCCATTCAATGACAGGATCGTTCCCCACAACATGCCAAAGGATATATGGATCACTGATACAACCTTCAGGGATGGTCAGCAGTCAAGAGCACCTTATACTACTGAGCAGATAGTAAGGATTTTTGACTATTTCCATGAGCTTGGCGGCCCTAACGGAATGATCAGACAGAGTGAGTTCTTCCTTTATTCCAAGACTGACAGGGATGCTGTTTATAAATGCATGGAGAGGGGATATGAGTTCCCTGAGGTAACCAGCTGGATCCGTGCCAGTGAAGAGGACTTCAAACTGGTAAAAGAGATAGGTATGAAGGAGACAGGTATCCTGGTAAGCTGCTCTGACTACCATATTTTCTTAAAGCTTAAGATGACCAGAAGACAGGCTCTTGAGCACTACCTCAGCATAGTAAGGTCCTGCCTGGAGGAGGGCATCAGCCCAAGATGCCATCTTGAGGATATTACAAGAGCTGATATTTACGGATTTGTTGTACCTTTCTGTATCGAGCTTATGAAGCTTAAGGATGAGTACCAGATCCCTATAAAGGTTAGAGCCTGTGACACCATGGGCTATGGCGTTAACTTCGCCGGAGCAGTTATTCCAAGAAGTGTACAGGGAATCATATATGCAATCAACACCAACGCCAGTGTGCCCAGTGAACTTATTGAGTGGCATGGACACAATGACTTTTACAAGGCAGTTACCAATTCCACAACAGCCTGGATCTATGGCTGTGCATCAGTTAATACATCACTGTTTGGAATCGGTGAGAGAACAGGAAATACGCCTCTGGAGGCTATGGTATTTGAGTATGCTCAGCTTAAGGGTCACCTTAACGGCATGAACACTCAGGTTATCACAGATCTTGCTGAGTATTATGAGAAGGAGATTGGCTTTACTGTACCTGCCAACACTCCTTTTGTAGGAAAGAATTTCAACGTCACAAGGGCCGGAATCCACGCAGATGGTCTTCTGAAGAACGAGGAGATCTACAATATCTTCGATACAGAGAAGTTCCTGCGTCGTCCACCTGTAAGCGCAGTTTCGAATACATCCGGACTTGCAGGAATTGCCCATTGGATCAACATTCATTATAAGCTTAGGGATGAACATGCACTTACCAAGCAGTCTCCACTTGTAGTAAAGCTTAAAGAGTGGGTTGATGGAGAGTATGCCGGCGGAAGAGTGACGGTAATGACCGACAACGAGCTTGTAAAAAAGATAGGTGAAGTTGGAAAAGAGCTTGGAATAGTTGTGAAGGAAGGAGAAGTGGTTACTTCAAAGTAACCCTGGTGAAGTATGGACAATCGGGATTTGAAGCAGGAAGTTACTGACAAATACTCACTAAGAGGCCGTGTTTTCCATAGGATCAGAGAAGATATATTAAATGGTAAATATAAGGATCACGAGGAGCTTAAGGAGGTTGCCATCGGACAGGAACTGGGAGTATCCAGAACACCTGTAAGAGAGGCCTTCAGACAGCTGGAACTGGAAGGACTTATACAGATTATCCCCAACAGAGGTGCCTATGTTACCGGTATCAAGGTGAAGGATATCCAGGACATCTACATGATCAGATCAAAGCTTGAAGGGCTTTGCGCAAGATGGGCCTGTGAGAATATCACTGACGAGCAGCTGGAGGAAATGGAGGAGATTATTTACCTTGCAGAGTTTCATGCTGCCCGTGGCCATATGGAGCAGATGGCTGAGCTTGACAACAGATTCCACACCATCCTTTATGAAGCTTCTGGCTCTAAGATGCTTGAGCACCTTCTTAAGGACTACCACCAGTACGTTTGGAGAGTAAGGCAAAAGACACTTTCTTCAAATCGTGGTGCTGTCTCAAACGTTGAGCACAAGTACATCATGGAGGCTATCAGGGAAAAAAATCCGGATAAGGCCGAGGAACTGGCAAACCAGCATATGTTAAATGCCTATGAGAATATGATCGATAAAGGCCTTTTAGATATGTTTGAGTCATAAAGAGTAGAAAGGAGCACTACATTGGACAAGATTCAGATGACAACTCCCATCGTTGAGATGGATGGGGATGAGATGACAAGAGTACTCTGGCAGATGATCAAGGATAAGCTTATCCTTCCCTTCATCGACCTTAAGAGTGAGTACTATGACCTGGGACTTAAGCACAGAGATGAGACAGATGATCAGGTAACTGTTGATTCTGCCAAGGCAACACTTAAGTATGGAGTAGCTGTAAAGTGCGCTACCATCACTCCCAATAACGAGCGTGTAGAGGAATACAACCTCAAGAAGATGTGGAAGAGCCCTAACGGAACCATCAGAGCTATTCTTGACGGAACTGTTTTCCGTACGCCTATCATGGTAAAGGGAATCGAGCCTAATGTAAGAACCTGGGCAGAACCGATTACACTGGCAAGACATGCTTATGGTGATGTTTATAAGAATGTGGAGATCAAGGTTCCCGGTCCCGGAAAGGCTGAGCTTGTCTTTACAGGAGCAGACGGAAAAGAGATCCGTGAGACAATCCATGAATTTGACGGCCCCGGCATTATTCAGGGTGTTCACAACCTTGACGCATCTATACAGAGCTTTGCAAGAGCCTGCTTTAAGTATGCTCTTTCTGAGAAAAAAGAGCTTTGGCTTGGAACAAAGGATACCATTTCAAAGACCTATGACAGAAGATTTAGAGAGATTTTTGATGAGGTATATGAGGCTGAGTTCAAGGCTGACTTTGAAAAGGCAGGAATCACCTATTTCTACACACTTATCGATGATGCTGTAGCCCGTGTAATGAAGTCCAAGGGTGGCTTTATCTGGGCCTGTAAGAACTACGACGGCGATGTTATGAGTGATATGGTGTCATCAGCCTTTGGTTCACTGGCCATGATGACATCAGTCCTTGTATCTCCAACAGGAGTTTACGAGTACGAGGCAGCTCACGGTACAGTACAGAGGCACTACTACAAGTACCTTAAGGGTGAGCCTACATCTACCAACCCTGTAGCTACAATCTTTGCATGGACAGGGGCTCTTAGAAAGAGAGGAGAGCTGGATGGAATAAAAGGGCTTATGGACTGGGCTGATAAGATGGAGAAGGCAACTCTTTCTGTCATCGAATCCGGCCGTATGACAGGAGACCTTGTCCTTATTACAACCCTTCCAAATCCTGTTAAGCTTGGAAGTGAAGAGTTCCTTGATGCAATTGCAGAGGAATTTGCAAAATAATAGTGTATTAGTATTTAAAAGAGCTTTGGATTACGCGCCGAAGCTCTTTTTTTGTCCTATATTCGCATGGTATAATTACTTGGGATAAATCAATGAAAAAAGGGGATTGGGGGAATGAAACTTAACTACAAACGTACTATATTAATCGGATTTGCTTTTCTTTCTATCTGTGCATTCTGGCAGTTCTATGACAATGAGATCCCAAAGATACTGAAATATTCCTTTGGACTGGGTGAAACCGTGACAGGAGCAATAATGGCTCTTGATAACGTGCTGGCTCTTTTCCTGTTGCCACTTTTTGGAGCATTGTCAGACAAGACAGATACCAAGATTGGAAAGAGAACACCGTTTATTTTAGTGGGCACGGCTCTTTCTGTTATTTTCTTTTTTGTACTTATTCAGATTGCTCGCCCTAGTGGAAACATCGGCTTTTTTATTCTTATTCTTTTGCTTCTTTTACTATCTATGGGAATTTACAGATCTCCGGCTGTTTCAATGATGCCTGATCTTACACCGGCGCCTCTTCGAAGTGCAGCTAATGCCGTTATCAATCTTATGGGAGCGCTGGGCGGCGTATTTACTTTGGTTATGACCATGCTTCTTTTAAAGAGCAACGGTGATGAGAGTCAGACAAACTATACACCACTTATGCTCAGTATAGAATTATGCCTTATTATTTCCATAACTATCATGTTCCTTACAGTTAAGGAAAAGAAGATAAAGCAGCAGATAGAGGCTGAGGGAGGACTTCAGTCCCTTGGAGAAGAGATGGACCAGGAGGTAAAGGACGTCCTTTCAAATGTTGGAAAAAAGCTTCCAAAGGACGTGTATAAGAGCCTTGCGTTTCTGCTTATGTCAGTAGCCTTCTGGTTTATGGCCTACAACGCAGTGACAACAGCATTTACCAGATACGTGACAGAAGTATGGCACCTGGAGGGTGGAAGCTACGCAGGAACCATGATGATCGCCACAGTAGCAGCTGTTCTTAGCTATATTCCAATAGGTAAGATCTCCAGCGTATTTGGCAGGAAGAAGGTTATCCTTTCAGGTATAGTTCTCATGAGTATATGCTATATGGCCATCGCCTTCATGAACACCTGCTCAGGAATTATCAACATCTTCTTTGCACTTATCGGTATTGGCTGGGCTGCCATCAATGTAAATTCTTATCCGATGGTGGTTGAGATGAGTAAGTCCGGGGATATAGGAAAGTATACCGGAACCTATTACACCTTCTCCATGGCAGCACAAGTTTTCACACCTATACTGTCAGGCTTCCTGTTAGAGCATGTATCCTACAGGACTCTGTTCCCATACGCCTTTGTGTTCTCTACTCTGGCATTCTTCACAATGCTCATGGTAAAGCATGGAGATTCAAGGCCTGCAGCTAAAAAGAGTGTTCTGGAGCATTTTGATGTAGATGATTAATTTTTTACATAATTTTTATCATATAGAATTACTTTATTTGTTGCGAAATTGAATAAAGCAATGTACAATAGTTGGCGGACAAGTTACAAATTTATCAATTGGAAGTGGTTTAGATGCTTATAGTCAAGGTTTTATGCGTAGTTCTGGTGGTTTTATCGTTGCTTTATCTGCTTATGATAATGCCTAGGATGACAGGCAGACCTGACAGGAGACCACATCTTGATGTCCTGTATGCCCACAGAGGTCTTCATGATAATGCTTCAATGGCTCCCGAGAATACCATGGCAGCCTTTAAGAAGGCCGTAGATGCAGGCTTTGGAATCGAGTGTGACGTCCAGCTTTCAAAGGATGGAGTTCCTGTTATATTCCATGATTTCACCCTTCAGCGCTGTGCAAGATGTGCAGATGGCAGTATTCCGGAGGGGAAGGTCATAGATTACACCTATGAGGAGCTCATGAAGTTCCACATCCTGGATTCCGATGAGAAGATACCTAGGTTTGAGGATTTCCTTAAACTGGTGGATGGAAAGGTTCCTCTCATTGTTGAGCTGAAGATTGAGCTTAAAGACTTGTCTGTATGTCCAAAGGTTGATTCACTACTTAGGGATTATAAGGGAGTTTATTGTATTGAATCCTTTAATCCACTTGGAGTTTACTGGTATAGGAAGCACAATCCGGAGGTAATGCGAGGACAGCTTTCTGATGAGTTTCACAAGGATTCACCTGAGGAGTTCAAGGGGATTCTTTACGTTATCTTAACAGGACTGTTGTTAAATTTTATTACCAAACCAGATTTTATTGCATTTAATCGCAAGTACCCTGACAGCTTATCACTTACGCTGTGCAGGAAGCTTTATGGCTGTACCTGTGCTGCCTGGACCATCAAGGATCAGCAGCAGCTCATGGAGGCAAAGGACAAGTTCGATATTTACATTTTCGACAGTTTCCTTCCGGAGCAGAAAGCTCTTTTCACAAGGTAATTTCCACATTCCGGATTGGTCCGGTACTTAAATGTGGTAGTTATAAATAATGTATATATGAAAGGTTACCGGACGAAAAGCCGGTAAGAAAGGTAAAAACATGGCGAACAAATGGGTTTATATGTTTAGCGAAGGCGACATGACAATGCGTAACCTTCTTGGTGGTAAGGGTGCTAACCTTGCTGAGATGACAAGCATTGGCCTTCCAGTACCACAGGGCTTCACAATCACAACTGAGGCTTGCACACAGTATTATGAGGATGGCCGTAAGATTAACGACGAGATCATGGCTCAGGCTATGGAAGGCGTTAAGAAAATGGAAGAGATCAACGGCAAGAAGTTTGGTGATCTTCAGAATCCTCTTCTTGTATCTGTTCGTTCAGGTGCTCGTGCATCTATGCCAGGTATGATGGACACAATCCTTAACCTTGGTCTTAACGACGAAGTTGTAGCAGCTATGATCAAGGGAAATCCTGATCCTGCTTTCGAGCGTTTCGTTTACGATTCATATCGTCGTTTCATCCAGATGTTCTCAGACGTTGTTATGGAAGTTGGTA
>CAMVRW010000095.1 GCA_947169985.1 uncultured Butyrivibrio sp.
GGTTCAGGAACCTTTTTGTCAATGAAAAGAGATATGGCATTATCTGCGATAATTCTGGTGGAAACCACGTCAAAAGCTCCTCCTATAACGCCGCCTGCAACTGGAATGAGCTCACCAAGATTAATTGCTCCCACGCTTCCCAAAGTGGCGATCATTTTAAATCCCACCAGCGAATTAATTGAGTTAAGTACCTGCACAGGAATCTGAGACAGAGCAGTTTCTGAAATCTTTTCACTGACCTTTATGCCGGTTTGTTTAATAACATCTGTTACAGCAGTTCCCGTGAGACACGCATAAACCATGGTCTGCACCTGATCCGAACGAATATTAAAGCCTCCCATCTGGGCAATCGCTGCTATCATTCGCATTTGTACATAAAGAACTGATCCCACATTGGCAGGGATCGCCACAGGCAAAGTGATAATGCCTCCGAGGCCAGAAAGAAAGCCTGAAGTTCCGCACTTTGCTATCTGATATTTTGCCAGTTCCTTTGCAGCCACCTTAGGATCATCGTATTTGGACATATAATCCTTTACAATATCATCCACTGCACGACTGACTTTGGGAATACGGTTGATTGCCTTACTGTAAATGGCGTCCAACATATCCGTCATTTTTGAAGAATCTACCTTTTCTTCCACACACAGCTCTTTTGACATAGCTAATACCCCCATAGATGCCAATACACCAACCCAACAATTACGTCAAAATCATTTACTTAACCCTTATATCCGTAAGTGCACATCTGTCTCCCGTAAGTGCCACGTAGACTTTTCCGGGATTTTCATTTATCACGGTCGTATTCTCAATGTAAACCCCAAGATTTTCAGTGGTGGTAAATATGGTGTTCCCCTTTTTCTCCATAGTTACCTGACACTCTACACCCTCTTTATTACTCTCTTTCCAGGCCTCCCATCCAGGGAAGTCCTCTTTTTTCTTCATAACAAACCGATTCTCAGCGTACTTATCCTTTATCTCGTTCTCACCATTGATCTTGATCAGGGCATATTCGTGGTAATTATCCCCGTAAACCTGACCATTGTCGGAAGAATAGATCACAATATACGGGCAATGCCAGATAAAGCTTGCAACCGGAAGGCTCATGCTATGGAAGTTGATCTTTAGCTTATTCTTGATCTCGATTCCATCCGTAGCAGCCGACCTAGTCTGACTGATCTGAATATTCTTTATGTCAGATTCCATGTGGTCAATGTAGCTTATTTCGTCAGAAATTCGCGGAATATACTTCGCATCAGCCACTTCGCCGGTCAGTTCTATTGAGATGTTGCTGATATGGCAGTTCTCTCCGGTAATACCTATATAAACTGAGGTTGAACCATCTGTAAGGGCTATGATATCTTCTTTTTCATATTCAGGCCCTCTGATAATGAGTTTCAGATGATCGTCGTACTTTGCTGCAATGATCTCATACTCATCAGGCTCAAGCTTCTCATAACCTGCAGCCTCATCAAGCTTTGTCTCCTGGATCTTTCTGGCCGCCGTGGTTATGCAGTGATCGTCAAACCAGATTTCTCCATACTCCTGATAATGATAAGCCTTGATAGTCTTTTCATCTGTATGAACGCGACGATCATAAGAGTCGAAAAGAACTATCGCCGGCTCGCTAAAGCCATTATTCATATCCGGAGAAATATCGCACCTGAACCTTATCTTTGTTATATTTCCGTTTACAGGAATCCCAAGGGAAATAGCATCTCTGTATTCGCCGCAGCTAAGCTCTTTTTCAACTGCTGAGATATCGTCATGGCTCTTTTGCCTGGACTCCTCATCAATTATCTTGACCATAAGTCCCGCAAACTCAGGATCAAACTCAACTCCGGCGCCCTTGATAAATGCTTCCCTGGCAACAAAATCAGGTCTTGCATCACGATATCTCTTTTTAGAGGTCATGGTCACATAAGCATCCGCAACCGCTACTATTCTGGCAATCTCGGGTATTTCCTCCCCTTTAAGCCCCTCAGGATAACCGGTTCCGTTATATCTCTCGTGACTGTAATGAGCAGCAGTGCTCAAAAACGGATACTCCGGTATATTAGAAAGGATCTCTTTTCCCATGATTGGCTTTTGGCGGAAGGCTTCAATATCCCATTTATCAGGATCTTCTTCATTCTTAATTACCGAATCGGGAATACCAATAAGTCCTACATCGTGTAGAAGCGCTGCATAATATGCCGCATCACAGTACTCTTCACCCAATCCGCAACGCTCAGTGATCTTCCTGGCATACTCAGCCACCTTCACAGCATTGCCCTTTGTAAAGTCATCCTTCATCTCAACAGCCGAAACAAAGGCTTTGGCAGTCTGATCAAAAAGCCTCTTCATCCTCTTTTGCACGCCCTGCATGTTTCGGATCTCTATCTCATGGGCTCGTTCCACGGTATCATTGATATCAAGATATGTAAAAATGTACAGACTGACTGAAACTGCCACCATAGCCATATTTACAATGGAGATCCCGTAGAAGTATATCTGAAGAAGTCCACAGCCTATGGGAACAAAAATATAGAGCACCAGGGATATGTAGATCAGCTTACTAAGAGATTTTTTATACTGCCTGATAACAGTGTACTGGATGATCGGGCAGATAATGGGAATAACGTAGGCGATCAAAAAGCCCTGACCCCTGTGATAAACGTTGTTTTCATCAAAATAATAGTAAAGCCCGGTGAAGGCAGCAACAATTGACAGAAACATGCCCATAGCCGACACAGCTGCCACCAGATTCAGACGTTTCGCGGGAACCTTATCTCCTGTACTGTTGAAAAGGTTAATCAGATAAAGATTAAAAGAAAAAACGACTCCGGAAGTCAGGAAAAACACAAGAAAATTACTGATCCTGACCATAAAGTAACCTTTACGGCTGGGATCTCCGGCATAGATATATGCCAGCCTGTCGTACCACAAAAGGAAAAAGGCAACAACTTCCATAAGGAAAAGAGACCACTTTCTCTTGTTATCAAGAAACCTGGTCAGCAGCAAAAGAATTGCCATCATACCACAGGCTCCGCATAAAAGGAGCATGATATTAAGTTGGTATGTCTTTATAAATTCATACATTGGCTACCCTTTATCTGTGCAAAATAAAGAACTCCTCAAGCTTCTCCAAAAGCTCTTCCCTCTGGATATTCTTAAGAAAATATCCTTCAGGTTTTAGTGCAACCACCTTCATAACGCTCTCTTTATCGCTCTTTCCGGTAAGGAACATGACCGGAATGGACTTGGTCTCCTCATCGCTTCGGAGCATTTCAAGCACCTGTGGTCCTGTTGTAACAGGCATTTCGTGATCTAACAGGATAAGATCTACGCTATTTTTACCCAGCCACTTAATAGCCTGAAGCCCGGAGTTTGCCATAAATACCTTATAATCATCCTTAAGCCACTCCCTTACAAGGCCAAGATAACTGGGGTCATCATCCACCACCAGAATGCTCTTTTTGAATTCACCCTTTTGTACTTTGTCAAAAAACTCAGTGACAGTTTTAACATAACCAGCGTTATCCACCGGCCGGGGGAATATCTTATAGATCAGGTGCTCAGGAATCTGGCCACCCATAAGCTCCAGATCTCTCTGTTCACCAATAATGATCATCTGAATACCCTTTTCTTCCATGGTATCCACCAGGTAATGAATGACATCATCCTGAAGGATCTCAGAATCATCCATATACAGGGTGATCAGTGTAACTCCTTCGAGTTTTTTGCTGATAGCATCCACAGTACAGGGAACGTATTCGCAGCCAATCCTGGCATCCTGGGCTTTTCCCACCAGCACCCTTACCAAAAAAGATTCTTTTTCTCCTACCACGATCATTCGATTATCCGGCATATTCTCTCCTTTTATAGAAGCATTACTGATTTATCAGCTCTTCCATTCCTTCCCAATCAAATACTTTTAACATCTTCGAAAGCTGGGCAACCTTCTCCTTTTCCTCCTTTGGAAGCTTATACTCATTAAGCTGTCCAAGGATCATCTCCACAGCATCATAATCCATCTGTGGAACCACATCTTTTAATGCCCCATACGCATCCTGAAGCTCATCCTCAGAGATTTCTTTTTTATCTGAATCATCATCTTCTGCTGCGCCTTCATCCAGACCTGCAAGCTTTGACTTAAATTCAGCATACCCCGTTAACAGTTCATCTGTATACATATCGATAAATTCTTTATTATCTTTATTTCCGGCATCCTCCAGACTTTCAGCAAGCTTTGAAAGCTTCGTAGCACCGATGATCCTACAGGAACTCTTAAGAGCGTGGACCTTGATGGTGTACAGCCTTATATCCCCTGCCTCATAGGCATCACGAATAACCTTGCTGTTTCCTTCTATGGTCTCAAGGAAGAGTTTCAGCGAGAAAATAAACTGTGAAATTCCGCCGGAATTCTTAATTCCTTCGTCCACGTCAATTCCTTCAACATCGCGGATCCAGCCAAGCTCTTCAGGAATTGTCTCAAGCTCTGCCACAGCATCTTCCCTCTTTGGCTTAAACATGATCTCCTCAGGAAGATGGCGCATAATGGCTTTTTCAAGGGCATAGCTGTCAATAGGTTTAGACAGATATCCCGTAAATCCCTGTGATTTATAGAACTCTTCTCCGCTGGTGGCATTAGCTGTCAGTGCATATACAGGAATATCCGGATCAGTCTCGCGAATATGCCCAACAGTCTCTATACCGTCCATACCGGGCATCATATGGTCAAGAAGAACCACATTGAACTTTGTGGTCTTCATCTTTTCAAGACATTCCTCTCCGCTTGAGGCTGTGGTCACGAATATCTTCGTAGCCTTCAAAAGTCCCTTGATAACGCTGAGATTCATAGGATTGTCATCAACCACCAGTACATCTGCATCAGGCGCAACAAACTGCGGAACATACGGCCCCTTTGCAGAGGAATCATCGTGCTCAACAAAAAGACCTATAGGAGTAGCATCAACTATTTTCTGACTAAGTTCAAGGATAAAATCCGAACCTTCACCATAAACACTCTCACAGGTCAGTGTTCCACCCATAAGCTCAGCAAATCTTCTCGAAATATCAAGGCCAAGTCCTGTGCCCTGAATACCGCTGTTCTTCTGCTCATCAAGCCTCTCATAAGCGGTAAAGAGCTTATCCATATCCTCAGCTTTTACGCCTATTCCTGTGTCTTTTACAGAGAATCTGATCTTAGCCAGATCATCGCTTCGCTCTTCCATGGATACTGACAGGACAACTCCGCCCTTACCAGTATATTTTACCGCATTTGTCAGCAGATTAAGAACAATCTGTTTAATCTTTCCTGCATCACCAAACAGACGTTGTGGAATCAGCTCATCAACTACAACGTCAAACATCAGCTCTTTTTCTGTACTCTTTACGCGGATCATGGAGACAATGGACCTTAAAAGATCCTGGACCTCGTACTCCTGCTCCACAAGATGCATCTTTCCTGACTCGATCTTGGAAATATCAAGAAGATCATTGATAAGGCCAAGGAGCGTATCCGACGCATTCTTTATATCAAAGGCATAATTCATCATGGAAATGAAATATCCCTTGGGAACGTCCGTGGCATCTTCTCTCATGATCATCTCATCCATACCAAGGATTGTATTGATAGGTGTGCGGATCTCATGTGATATATTTGCCAAAAACCTTGTCTTGGCCGAATTTGCGCGCTCCGCATCATCCCTTGCCTGCTTGATCTCATTATACTGCCTTCGGATGACAGTGTTCTTCATAACATGCCAAACCAAAAGGCCTGTCAAAAGAGCTATCAGGATAAGAGTGAAAACTCTGACGATCATAAGCTCAAAAAAACGTGACTTCTTTCTTATCCTTAAGACCTCTTCATCAACCAGTTTTTTCCTGGTGTTGTCCAGCACCTGCACATGAAGCTTATAATCCCCATGCTTCATCCCGGTGTATTCCAACTGTGGAATGGCGCTCCTGGAAACCAGTATCTGGTCCTGTTCATCTCCCTCCATGAATATCCTTACAGGGGGATCTGCGAGAGTATAGTCAAGAACCGAAACAGCTATCTTTACACGAGCGCTTGAGGATGGCAGCACATATCTTCCCTGTGCATCAGGCAGTATCTTTTTTTCACCGCTATAGACCGATTTTATCTTGGTCTCAACCAGCATATCCTCCTCAAAGAAATGATCGATATTGACCTTGCAAACTCCTGATCTTCCAGCCATATAAAGGTTTCCGTCTTCATCCAAAAAACTAAAGGAATTGGCCGTAGGAGTGCTGGTTATGCCATTTGCCAGAGTATACTCCTTAAAATCTGTGACCTTGTCCTGGAGCATCTCCTGTACGTCCACCATAAACAGACCATTGGAGGAAATCATCCACATATTCCCGTTCTTATCAAAGACAAAGTCATAATTATTATTGTAGGGGAAGGATGTCACCTGGGTGATCACACCATCCTTCATGTATTCTATGGAATTGGAGGTCAGGATCCAGAAAAGATCTCTCTGCTCATCTCTTTTAATATGCCGGATAACATCGCTGGTCAGTCCATCATCCCTTCCAATCTTTCGAATGTCGGATTTGCTGATGGCATAGATCCCATCCCCATCAGTACCAACATATATTTCTCCGTTGTCCCCCTCTTCCACTGCCATAAATACTGTGTTTTTGACAGTTTGATCCTCATCAAGCAGGATCTCAACCCGTCCTCGATTGATCCTTGCAAGTCCATTATTGGTCCCCACCAAAATAGAACCATCTTCTGCTTGCAGGGTACACCGTATCTCATTACTGGGCATGCCCTCTTCCATGGTAAAATTAGTAATTTCACCATTCTTTGAATAACGCACAAGCCCGAGAATATTGTTATAAGTTGATATCCAGAGATTTCCCTCATCGTCTGACATCAGGTACCTGACCCTTGCATTCCCGATGAAATCTGTCAGCTCATTTTCCAGAACCTTATTATTTCTCCCAAGGATACGAAGTCCACTATCCGTACCAACGTAAAGAACACCATCTATCAGACAGGTAGCATTGGTTACTTCCTGTGGAAGGTCTGTCTTCTGAGAAAGATCTATGAAATTGCTGGCAACAATTTTCATAATTCCCTGAGTGGAGGATGCAACCCAGATATTGCCCTGATAATCGGAGGTTACCATCTCTATCCCACTATTTACGGGAAGGTCCTTTAAAAGATGAAAACTGTCGTTTCTATCCAGATATCCCAACTGGCTGATAGAGGAAACCCATAATCTTCCGCAATCATAGTTCAACCATTTTACAGAGCTAAGCGGAGCCACAGACACACGCCTCATGGCCCTTGCAGTATCTCCGAACTTACCATAGTAAACTTCGCTGCCTTCAGTACCAATATAAACATAGCCTTTATTCTCAGGATCAGCCTGTATATTGGTGATCCTGTTGGCCATACCCAGTTCCTCACTGTGGTAACAATGGATCACCAGCTGTTCCTTAATGGCAAATACCAGCCCATTCTTGGTCTGTCCGTAGATTACCCCCTCAGGATCACTGGTAAAGCTAAGAATTCTCTCTGAATTAATTCTGCTGTCATTTACCACATGAATTTTCAGACCAGAATCTGCATAACAAATTCCTGCTGTGGTCCCTATGAACACATTTCCATAGTTATCTTCAGCAAAAACCCTGATAGAAGAAGATGGCAGGCCATCCTTATATGTAATCCAGGTTGCAACTTCACCATCAAGCACAACCACACCATTATCATTTGTTCCAACCCAGATTCTTCCGCGACTGTCCTCAAAAAGCCCTCTTCCACTGGTAAGACCTTCAGAGTTGGTGATCTTCTCAAATACAGACCCATCGTATCTGATAATTCCGCCATAGCTTCCGATCCAGACATATCCATCGCTGGCTCCCAGAATATAATTGGCATCTGAAGTAGGAAGGCCATTTGTGACATCATAAATCTTTGTGGCATATCCACCCAAGCCGATCTGCCCCGTTACAGCATATCCTCCACCAACCTTAGGAAGCTCCGTAGAAGTCGTCACTGTCTCCTGACCGGTTCCAGCGCCTTCTGCAGCCTGCAATATGGCGCAGTTTTCCCAGGCAGCTGTCATAAATACCAGTGCCCCAAAAGAAGCTGCTATGAAGTTGAAAAGATGTCTTTTCTTCAGCATCCGGGTCCTTTTTAAGAATTTGCGTTATATTTCTTCAAAATAACCTTTACTTCAGGCAGATTATCAAGCAGAGCTTCAACACACTTTGGATCAAACTGGGTTCCTGAGCCTTCTCTTAGTATATCCAGAGCTTTATCCAGTGGAAATGCCGGCTTATATACCCTCTGTGAGGTAAGAGCATCAAAAACATCAGCAACCGCCATAATGCGCGCAGACAGCGGAATGACCTCCCCATGAAGCCCTTCCGGATAACCCTTTCCATCCCATCTTTCATGATGATAGGCAGCCATATTCCTTGCTTCCTTCAGATAGTTCTCACCCTGGACAGT
>CAMVRW010000096.1 GCA_947169985.1 uncultured Butyrivibrio sp.
CATATCGCAGGGGCGGATGGC
Organism: uncultured Butyrivibrio sp.; assembly: GCA_947169985.1. Taxonomy (GTDB): domain Bacteria; phylum Bacillota; class Clostridia; order Lachnospirales; family Lachnospiraceae; genus Butyrivibrio. Next base: position 22 of record CAMVRW010000096.1, read on the forward strand.
TTTTAGGGTGTAGCCGCCGTCTGAAAGGAATCGAAGGTCTCTGGCAAGGGTTGCGGAATCGCAGCTGACGTAGACGATACGGTCCGGAGACATCTTTAGCATGGTCTCAAGACACTTTTCGTCGCAGCCCTTTCTAGGGGGATCTACTACGATAACATCAGGATTAAGGGCTGAGCCGCCTTCACCTTTAGCGTAAAACTCAGGAAGAACCTCCTCTGCTTTTCCGCAGAAGAACTCCGCATTTTCTATGCCATTTCTAAGTGCATTCTTTTGGGCATCCTCTATCGCCTCAGGAACGATCTCAATTCCGTAGACCTTTCCTGCTGCCTTTGCCATAGATAACGTGATGGTTCCTATTCCGCAGTAAAGATCCCAGACAGTCTCTTTTCCTGTAAGGCCGGCGTATTCTATGGCCTGGCCATAAAGTTTCTTCGTCTGGGCAGGGTTTACCTGGAAGAAAGAAAGAGGCGAGATTTCAAACTCCAGATCTCCGATCTTATCCTTAATGGTGTCCTTGCCCCAGATAGTATGTATCTCTGTGCCCATTATGACATTGGTCTTTTCAGTGTTGATGCTGACAGAAATGCTGGCCATTCCCTGGATCTTCACAAGGGCATCAATAAGTCTCTCCTGCCCGGGGATAAAATCTCTTTTCATCTCCCTGCCTGAAGCCCCATTTCTTGCTCCGTAGTTAAGGACAAGGCATACCATGATCTGTCCGCTTACAAAGCCCTTCCTTATGAGCACGTGGCGCACAAGCCCATGGCCTGACATCTCGTCATAGGCACTGACATGGAAGCTCTTCATGTGCGAAAGAATGGCATCCAGAATCTCCTCGTTCTCAGTAACCCCGATCATACAATCAGACACCGGGATTATGCTGTGGGTCCTTCCGGCATAAAATCCAGCCACAGGATTTCCATCCTTACCTACCCCAATAGGGTACTGGGCCTTGTTCCTGTATCTCCAGGGCTCTTCCATTCCCATGATTGGCTCCAGAATGCCATCTACAAAGGCCTCATCAAAGCCTCCAAGCCTCACAATATTGTTCCTGACCTTGTTCTGCTTAAAGAAAAGCTGCCTTTCGTAGGTCATATTCTGAAGCTGACATCCTCCGCACTGTCTGGCAACAGGACATGGTGCCTCCTGCCTGAAGGGTGACTTCTCAATGATCTCCTCAAGATGGGCATAGGCGTAGTTTTTCTTGGCCTTCATGACCTTTGCCCTGACCACATCTCCAATCACAGCGTCCTTTATAAAAAGAGTATAGCCATCAATCTTGCCTATACCCTCCCCATCGATTCCAATATCTGTAATTTCCACTGTCAGCATGTCATCCTTACGATACTGACCAATCTCTTTTTTGTTAGCCATAAATATCCCTCTGGTCCATTTTACTTAGACCACTTCAGCCTGTGAAGCTCGCCTTCCCTCTCAAGTCCGGCGAAATCATTTTGCCTAAGAGCCTCGTACAACACTATTGCCACTGAATTAGACAGATTAAGTGACCTGATGTCCTCCAGCATTGGAATTCTGATGCAGGTCTCTTCGTTTTCCACCAGTATCTCCTCCGGAATTCCAGCGCTCTCTTTTCCGAACATTATGTAATCGTCCATGGCAAAAGAGACTTCGGCGTAGGTACGCTTTGCCTTGGTGGTGGCGTACCATATCTTTGCCCCGGGATGCTGAGCCTTAAAATCCTCATAATCTATATATCTGGTAACAGAGAGCTTATCCCAGTAGTCCATTCCAGCTCTCTTTAGCTCTTTTTCACCAAGACGAAACCCCAAGGGCTCGATCAGGTGAAGGGAAGTCCCTGTAGCCACGCAGGTCCTTCCTATATTTCCGGTATTCTGCGGAATCTCCGGCTGATGTAAAACTATATGCATAACTTACTCATCCTCTGCATCCATGGCTGCTGCCTTTGGAAGGGAGAAAATAAACTCCGTTCCAACGCCCTGGGTGCTTATTACATTTATGTTTTCCTCGTGGGCTTTGATGATCTCTTTTACAATGGAAAGGCCCAGTCCTGTTCCCTTCTTGTCCTTACCTCTTGAAGCATCTGACTTATAGAACCTGTCAAAGATAAGCTTCTGATCTTCCTTGGGAATACCGATTCCGCTGTCCTTCACCGATACAAAAACCTTGCTGTGCTTTTCCGTGGTCTCGATCTTTATAGAAGAATCATGGTGACTGAACTTAATGGCATTATCAAGAAGGTTATAAAGTACCTGCTGGATCTTACTCATATCAGCATTTACCAGCATCTTGTCGTCCGTCAAAACCAGTTCAATGGCAATATGCTTATCCCTGCAGGAACCCTCACAGGACTCAGCCACCTCCCTGATGACCTTGTTGATATCAAAGTCTGTCTTATCAAGGAGCATGCCCTTGGAGCTTATATTGTTCAGCGTCAAAAGCTCATTGGTGAGCTTAGTCAGTCTGTCAGTCTCGTTGATAACAATTCCCAGATACTTACCGTGCATCTCCTCCGGTATTGTTCCATCCTGCATAGCCACAAGATATCCCCTTATGGAAGTCAGCGGAGACCTGAAGTCGTGGGACACATTGGCAATGAATTTCTTCTGGTCCTCCTCCTGACGGGCAATCTCACCTGCCATATAGGAAAGAGAAGCTGCCAGATATCCCATCTCATCCTCTGACTCCACAGAAAACTCATATCCCATATTTCCCGCAGCGTACTGCTCTGTAGCTGTTGTGATCTTGCGAAGTGGCACATAAACCAGCTCCGTGAAGAAGATCAGGATGATAAGAGACAGCAGGAAAAGAACTATCAGCATAAGGTAGGAAATATTTAAAAAGGTATTGGCCTTACTCTGAAGTCCGGCTATAGGAGTATGTATTACCACATAAGCCTGTACCTTGTAGTTTGCTGTAATAGGCGCAAAAACACTGAGCATTTCCTGTCTGAAGGATCCCCAGAAATTACCCGTGGTGTAATAGGAACTGCCTGTTACCGTAGGATCAAACCCATCGATCACTACCTCATTCCCCGGAACCAAAGCTCTGGAGGAATCAAGAACCAGTCGTCCTGATGGGTTTACGATCCATATGGGAGAACCATCCATATACATGGAAAGAGATGTCAGCTCCCCATAAACCGCCTCTAATGATGTTTCACTGTTATAAAGATCTGCCGCATAGGTGTTAGCTATCTGTGTGGCCATCTGGTACATGCTGTCAGCCTTGTCCCTCCTAAGGCGATCATAGGTCATGCCATATACGAAGGTTGCTACCACAACAAATCCAAATATTCCGAAAAGCAGATATGCCAACAGAAATTTGACATATAGAGTTCTTTTCATTTACTGCTGTACCTCAAACTTATAGCCGATACCCCAGATAGTAGCCAGTCTCCACTTCTCGTGGTCGCTTAGCTTTTCACGAAGACGCTTGATGTGCACGTCAACGGTTCTGGTATCGCCGATATATTCATAGCCCCAAATCTGATCAAGGAGCTGCTCTCTGGTATATACATGGTTTGGAGAAGCAGCCAGGAAGTACAAAAGCTCCAGCTCCTTTGGTGGCATATCCACTCTCTCGCCCATATATGTAACAGAGTAGTTGGTCATGTTGATCTCAAGATCAGGGTACCTGACAACTTTGTCATCAGACACAGGAGTCTCCTGTACCTGTGGCTTAAAGCGCCTAAGAACAGCCTTTACTCTTGCCACAAGCTCTTTTGAATCAAAAGGCTTCTCCATATAGTCATCAGCCCCCATCTCCAGGCCAAGAACTTTATCAAAAACTTCGCCCTTGGCAGAGAGCATGATGATCGGCACCTGTGACTTTGTGCGGATCTCTCTGCAGACCTGATAACCGTCAATTCCCGGAAGCATCAGATCAAGAAGAACCAGGTTTGGTTCAAAGGTGTCAAAGGTGTTGATGGCTGTCTCACCATCATTACATATCTTGGTCTCGAAGCACTCTTTTACCAGATAAAGAGATATAAGCTCTGCAATATTATTGTCATCATCTACGATCAAAATCTTCTGTTTAGTAACCATTTATCCCCCTCACTTACTTCATAAAAGTAACTATGGTAACGCCCGCGTCACCCTCTCCAAACTCACCGAGTTTAAAAGACTTAACGTAGGGCACACCCTTTAAATAATTATGTACTGCCTGTCTAAGAATACCTGAGCCTTTGCCATGAACAACCCTGACATTATTAAGGTGTGATACGTAGGCGTCGTCCAGATACTTATCCAGTGCTGCTATGGCATCGTCGCTGTTCTTGCCAATAAGATTTATCTCTGTCCTTATATTGGAAGCCTTTGAAAGATCCATCTGCCCTCCGGAGGTATTCCTTCCGTAGAACTTCTTCATGGCAGCCTTTGGATCCTCATCTCCAACCAAAACCAGGTCTCTGATGTTGGCCTTGGTCTTTATGATTCCGCACTGAACAAAGAGATTTCCATCCTTGTCGGGCTTTGACGATATGGTTCCCTTAAGCCCCATGGACACTATCCTTACAGTCTCACCTAGCTTTAACTGGGATTCCTTAAGTACAGGATGATTCTCCTTTGGCTTTTCCTTCTTGGCAATGGCCTTGTTCTTGTCCGAGATCTTCTGACCAAGACTGGTCCTTGTCCTTTCAAGATCCTGCATAGAGGCATTAGGGCCTGCCTTCCTGAAGACTCGTATGGTCTCATCCGCAACGTCCTTGGCTTCCTGAAGGATCTCTCTTGCCTGCTCATTTGCTTCGCGAAGGATATCATCACGCTGCCTGTCCAGCTTATCCGTCTTTTGCTCAAGCTGCTGACGGAGCTCCTGAGCTTCCTTCTTGTACTGCTCTATCTCAAGGCGCTCATTTTCAATGATCTTACGGCTCTTTTCCAGATCGGCCAAAAGATCCTCAAATTGCTTGTCATCTGTGCTTATCTGTTCCTTTGCTGCCTCGATGATACGATCTGAAAGTCCAAGCTTTGAGGAAATAGCAAAAGCATTACTCTTTCCGGGAAGTCCGATAAGTAGCTTATAGGTGGGCTTTAAGGATTCTACATCAAATTCGCAGCTGGCGTTCTTGACTCCCTTTGTATTCAGGGCATAGACCTTGAGCTCACTGTAGTGGGTGGTTGCCAGTGTTCTTACCTTCCTGGTGTGAAGCTCATTCAGGATAGATATTGCAAGAGCCGCTCCCTCTGTAGGATCAGTTCCTGCCCCCAGCTCATCAAACAGGCACAGTGAGTTCTCATCCGCCTTCTCAAGGATTGATACCGTATTGGTCATGTGCGACGAGAAAGTTGAAAGAGACTGCTCAATACTCTGCTCGTCTCCAATGTCTGCATAAACCTCTTCAAACACCGCAAGTTCTGACCTGTCCCCGGCAGGAATCGCAAGCCCAGCCTGTCCCATCAGAGTTAAAAGACCTACTGTCTTAAGTGTTACTGTCTTACCACCGGTATTAGGTCCTGTGATGATAAGCATATCAAAGTCCCGACCGGCATAAACATCAATGGGCACCACTCTGTCCTTGGGAATAAGTGGATGCCTTGCCTTCTTAAGGTCAAAGGCATGATGGTCGTTAAATATCGGCGTTATAGCATTTATCTCAAGGGCATAGGATGCCTTGGCAAAAACAAAGTCAAGATCCGTCATGATCTCGCTGTTATAGCGGATGGTATCCACATGCTCAGCCACAGAAAGGCTCAGCTCTGCCAGGATCTTCTCAATCTCTGCCTGCTCCTGAAGAGCCATTTCCCTGAGTTTGTTGTTCAGTTCTACAACAGCCGCCGGCTCAATGAAAAGAGTTGATCCCGAAGATGACTGATCGTGGACAAGGCCGTTTATCTGAGACTTATACTCAGCCTTAACAGGGATACAGTATCTGTCACCACGCATGGTAACAACTGCATCCTGAAGGTAGGTGCGAAGTGTCCCGTTTATCATCTTGTTCAGCTGTTCATGGATACGGTCATTGGCAAGCATTATCCCACGTCTTATGTGCTTAAGGGCAGGACTTGCCTCAGAACTCATTTCATCCTCTGATACAATACATCTTCTGATCTCTGCAGATACAAAGGTAAGTGGCTCAAGCATCTCAAAGGACTCTGAAAGGGAATCCCTTGCTTCATCGTCCCTTCCGGGTCTTCCATAGCTCTTTACCCTGTTTACATTGTCAAGAAAAGCTGCCAGCCTCAAGAGCCCCGCCATATCAAGAGAGCTTCCGATCTTAAGTGCCTTTAGTGTTCCGGAAAAGTCCCTGTTATCCCCAAAGTTTATAGAACCCTTTTTGAAAATCCTTGCTATGGCGTCAGAGGTCTTTTCCTGGTTCTTTCTGATCTCCTTTATATCTGTGGAAGGGAGCAGCTCTTTGCAAAGCTTTTTCCCTGGCTCAGAAGAGGCATGATCAGTGAGTTTGTTTATTATCTTGTCGTACTCAAGTACGCGTAGTGCTTTAGTGTTCATTGTTGATCCTTATTAAATGCCTTATTTACGTAGTAATCCACATTACAGTTTATCATTTACGCGCAAAAAAAGGAACTGCAAGCTTTATTAACCTGCAGTTCCGTCTTCTCAAATTTCAATGGGACTATATGCCATCTTGACATTGATGTCCTGATTATAATTTCCGAAGCCCCTTCCAAATATGGTAAGTCCGCCCACATGCTCTGCACTGTCCGGTACCTCCAGTTTAAACTTAAGGGCACTCTTGGATGTAAATTTGAACTGATCGATAGATGTATCAGATATCTGGAGACCATCTATGAAGGTTCCCTTGTGGTTAACCACAAGCATTTTAAGAAGTCCATACTGATTCCAGTTTGGGAACCACCAGTCAGGGGTGAAGATTCCTTTAACATCTCCGAAATCTCCTGGGCTTGTCCAGGTTCCAAGCAGGGTATCATTCAGATAAAAATAGATATCTGAAGGCCATACATTATTTACTCCCGGTGCCTCTGAGCTTAGCTCCAAAGAAATACATATCTCATCTATCCTCTGGTTTGAAGGAACAAAATTTGGAATAGCATACTCAACAAAACCCTTGGTGAACCAGAGAATATCTGCTTCATACCTGTCCGGATGGGCAAAGTATCTGGTATCGTCCACCTCTCCAATCAGCCTTGTGCTTGTAGCAAGACCACAGGTAGGATATACACAGTAATCTGAAAACAGCCCCACCTTTATGTCTGTGGTATAAACATTCTCATTCTCAGGCTTGTCCTGAAGTTCAATAAGTATCTTGTCCAAATGTACAGAGCACACCTTCTGGTTGCCATGACCGGATGCTTCAGAAGAAACTGTTACAACTCCGCATTCTTCCAGCTTTTTTATATGACTGGTCAGAGCGCCATTGGTAATATTCAGGCGACTTGCCAGCTCATTCATATTCATGGCATTTTCATTTAGAAGTATCTTTATTATCTCGACTCTGACATCTGAGCCAAGAGCCTTAAAAAGCTCTAATCCCTCATCAAGAGATTTAATATGAAGCATTGGACAACCTCCATTACTTGATTCCGCTGATTGCGATTGATTCAATGATAACGCGCTGGAACAGGAAGAACAATACCAAAGTTGGAAGCATTGCTATTACTGAAGCCGCCATTATCAGGGCATAATCACTCTGGATCGCATAGTAGTGATTGAAGGATCTGATAACCACCTGCAATGTCCAAAGCTTTTCGCTTCGAAGGAAGATCGTTGGTGCAAGATAGTCATTCCAGATTCCCATAAACCACAGCATGAGCTGAGTTCCAAGAGCTCCCTTCATAAGAGGAAGGAAGATCTTATAGTAGATCTTGAAATAGTTACATCCATCAATCTTAGCAGCATCCATAAGGTCTGAGGGAATGCTGTAAAGATTCTGCCTCAGGAAGAATATCATGCTTACGTTTCCAAAGCATCCCGGAATGATCAGCGGAGCTAATGAATTTGTCCAGCGAAGCTTGGTAAAGAGCACGTACTGAGGGATCATTACTACTGCAAAAGGAATCATGATTGTTGCAAGGAGCGCAAGGAATAAAGCATTCTTTCCTCTGAATTCCATCTTTGCAAAAGCAAAGGCCGCCAGTGATGAAGTGAATCCACCGATAAGAAGTACCGGGATCTCAACCTTTATTGTGTTGAAGATACCACTTATGAACTGACCCTTCTTCATAACCTCTGAGTACTTTCCAATGAGGATAGGATCCGGAATGATAGTAAGGGTTCCGGAAAGGATCTGATTCTTTGTCATAAAGGATGTTGCCACCATATAGATAAGCGGGAACACCATTGTTATCGCAAAAAGAAACAACAGGATAAATATTAAAACGTTATACGCCTTCTCCTTGGGAGTTGTGACGTGATCAGACTGATAATCTTTTTTACTAGCTTTTGGTTTGTTCATTACTGCTATATCCATTGTCACACCTCCTTAATCTATAGTCTTAACCCATTTATCCTGGCCCCAGAAGTTGAT
>CAMVRW010000097.1 GCA_947169985.1 uncultured Butyrivibrio sp.
ATGGATGGCAGTTTTGTGCCATCCATTTCCTTTGGAATGCCGCTGATCAAGAGTATTAGAAGTGCCACCGACAAGGTGTTTGACGTGCATCTTATGATAGTGGACCCTATCCGTTACATAAAAGAGTTTTCAGAGATTGGGGCAGATATCATAACGTTCCATCTGGAAGCTGCACCAGATCCGCAGGCTGTGATAGATAAGATCCATGGTTTGGGTAAAAAGGCCGGAATGTCCATTAAGCCCGGAACCCCGGTTGAGGAGCTTGCTCCCTATCTTGATAAGCTGGACATGATCCTTATCATGACCGTAGAGCCCGGCTTTGGTGGACAGCCTTTCATCGAGGCAAGCTACGATCGCATAAAGGCAGTTCGCAAAATGTTAAGTGACCGGGGACTTGAAACTGACATCCAGGTGGATGGAGGAATCACCAAGGAGAACCTCAGATCCGTACTGGATGCGGGAGCCAATGTAATAGTGGCCGGATCTACGGTGTACCGAGGCGATGCAGGCCAGAATGTAAAAGACATGCTGGAAATCATGGCATGATGGATCAAAACTTAAATATTTCCCGGGGATAACCGGATAAGAGGAGATGGTTAAATGACCGTCTCCTCCTTTTATTTCTAAAATATTATATTGAAAAATAAAAACGTTTTTGTTAAAAAGCCATGAAATTATATGTCTGTTTTGTTGCATGTATACAAAAATTGGTTTTGCATATTGCAGAAAATTAAGCATAGTGCTAGACTACACACAACGCAACAATAAAAACGTTTTTATTCAGACTTCAAGTACTTTTGGGAGGATCTTATGAAAAATAAATGGATTTCCGGGGTCAGCGCATTGTTCCTGGTTCTGTTACTCCCGTTTTTCAATTGGATAAGGGTAGTCAATCTTGTGGATCTCTTTTCGAGGATAGGAGTTACCAAGGATATGGCGAAGGATCTGCTTACGGGTTATAACCTGTACAACCTGCTTTCCTTTGTCCAATATGCAAATCAGGGAGTTCTGGGACTTTTCGCAATGGTTCTGCTGATCCTGGCCGTCGCAGCGATCTACTTCAATGTGGCATTTATAATCCGCAGCCTCTTGAGACTTAAGAAGGGAAAGGGGGAGCTTTCACTTCTCTCGGCCGGTAAATGTGCATTTCTGTTTCAGTTCCTGACGGCAATTGCAACTATAGTTTTTGTGGTTTTTTCCAATGTGCATTTCAAAATGACAGGATTCCTTCCGGGAGTACCTGTAATCCTGTCGGCTGTGATATCTCTTTTAGCCTATATCTACATCAAGGTTCTGGAGAAGAAAGAACGTGACAAGTACAGGGAACACGGCCTTTGGGTTGAACTGAAAAAGAACTGGGTGCTGTTCGTTATGTTGATACCTACATTTGTGTACTTCATGATCAACAACTACCTTCCTATGCTTGGTGTGTACTTTGCCTTTACTTCCTTTAATTTCAGAGACGGACTTTGGTCCAGTCCCTTCACAGGCTTTAAGAACTTTGAGTTTTTGATCAAGGCAGATCTGTTCAGGCTCACTAAGAACACAGTGCTTTACAATGTTGTGTTCATCGGCGTGGGAAATGTGCTTCAGATTCTTTTCGCCATTCTGGTCAGCAGAGTGACGGTGAAGTGGTTTAAGAAAACCTCACAGACACTGATGTTCATGCCTTACTTTGTTTCCTTCGTTATCCTAAAGGTTATCGTGTACAACGTGTTTGAATATCAGTACGGCCTGATCAACAACATGGTCACATCCTTTGGAGGCGAGCGGATAGACTTTTATAACAACCCATCCTACTGGCCGTTCCTTATCACCTTCTTCTACCTTTGGAAGAACATCGGCTATGGAATGGTTGTTTATCTGGCAACCATCATGGGTATAGACAACGAGATCTATGAGGCAGCAAGGGTAGACGGAGCCAATGATCTTCAGCAGATCTGGTACATCACGCTTCCGCACATCAAGCCAACCTTCATCATACTTTTGCTTTACGCACTGGGCAGTATCATGAAGGGCCAGTTCGAGCTGTTCTATCAGCTAATTGGAAACAACGGAGTTTTATTTAACGCAACGGATATCTTTGATACTTATGTCTACAGGATCACCATGACACAGCCACTCTCCATCGGTCTTGGAACGGCTGCAGGACTATACCAGTCACTGTTCGGATTCCTGATCATCGTCCTGGTGAATTACGTAGTGAAAAAGAGAAATCCGGAGTACGCATTATTCTAGGAAAGGAGAATGAAATGGCAAGAGATCTTGATTATGAACCATCGGCGCCAAAGACCATAAAAAAGTCTACGGGCACCAGGATATTCGAGGCTGTAGCATATATTCTCCTAATACTTGGATCAGTTATATGCGTACTGCCCTTCATCATCATCGTGTCAGGATCCTTTACTGATAATGCAACAATCCTGACAAAGGGATACTCACTGCTTCCCAGGGATTTCACCTTTTCGGCCTACCAGACTATCTTCAAGTCTCCAAAAGACATATTGCAGGCCTATAAGATGAACTTCTACTACACAATAGTGGGAACCGGCCTTGGACTGATGATGATAACCCTGACGGGGTATGTTATTTCGAGAAAAGAGTTTAAGTACAGGAATACAGTTTCGTTCCTGATATACTTCACAAGCATCTTCGGAGGAGGAATGATTCCATGGTATCTGATGTATGCCAACGTTTTGGGGCTCAAGGGCTCCACACTGGCAATCTGGTTCCCTGCTCTTATGAGCCCGTTCCTTGTAATCCTAATGAGGACATTCATTGTAGGAGCTGTTCCTGATGCCATTACAGAATCAGCAAAAATAGATGGTGCAGGACACTTTACCATCTTTTGCAGAATTGTACTGCCGGTACTAAAGCCTGGACTTGCAACTGTAGGACTGTTCCTGGCTCTGGGCTACTGGAATGACTGGTACAGATCATCCATGTTCAGTACAAATTCATCAACCTGGCAGCTTCAGTTTTATCTTTATGATCTTTTAAATGCAACTACTGCCATGAAGCAGATGGCATCCAATGTCAGCATGAAGACAGCGGATCTGCCTACCGAGTCCGTAAAGCTTGCCATGGCGGTAGTAGCAACAGGCCCTGTGCTCTTGTTCTACCCATTCGTTCAGAGATTCTTTGTATCAGGAATCACTGTGGGAGCGGTTAAGGGCTGATGGAGAAAAAAATTTTGGAGATAAATAAAAACGTTTTTATACAACCCATTTTCATAATGCAAAAAGGAGGCAGAATATGAAAAAGAAAGTTTTAAGTATGTTATTGTCAATGACCATGTTGGCGGGCATCATGACAGGCTGTGGAAGCGCCGGCACCCAGTCAGCAGCAGATCAGCTTGAGGAGCAGGGCGTTACTGAGATTCCTGTGGCTGAGAGTACTACTGCAGCTGAGGAGGCTACAATTGAGAGTGCACCTGAGGCAAAAGAGCTGGATCTTTCACAGCAGGTGGATCTGGTATTTTACGTAATGGGTGATGCTCCTCAGGATGAAGAGCTGGTAGAGGCAGCTCTTAACGAGAAACTCCTTGAGAAGTGTAACGCGACAGTTGATATGCAGTTCTCAACCTGGACAGATTTCCAGCAAAAGTATGCCAACGAGATCACAGCCCAGAGTGCTGATCTCATCTATATCGCAAACTGGCTCAACTATGGACAGCTTGCCAGCAGCGGAGCTTTCGAAGAACTTGATGACATGCTGGATACAGTTGCACCTGAACTTAAGGCAATGGTAGGGGACGGAAGCCTTAACATGTGCAGAGTTGGCGGAAAGATTTATGCAATTCCAAACACATGGCCTGAGTACGTATGTAACGGCGTTAAGTACAGAGAAGATTTAAGAGAAAAGTATGATCTTCCTGTTCCTGATTCAATCGAAAACCTGGAAGCTTACCTTAAGGGAATCAAGGAGAATGAGCCTAACCAGGGACTTCTTACTGTAACAACAGAGGAGAGCCAGGGGCTTAAGACCGGCTTCGACGCTGCATGGGTTCTCAACTTCAAGTATCCATGGGTTTCAACAAACGGACTTGATTACGGTCTTGCAGCTAACTATGATTCTCCGTCCGATGTTTATGACTACTGGTATTCAGATGACTTTACAGAGGATATGAAGCTTTTGAAGAGCTGGGCAGATCAGGGATTCTGGTCAAAGAGTGCTCTTTCTGACACCAACAATTCCGATGCTTATAAAAATGGCCTTTGTGTAGCAGAAGTAGCCGGCCAGAATCCTAACAAGCAGATCACAGCCATTGCTGATTTCGAGAACGCCGGAGAAGGCTGGACTTCTGAGTATGTTGCATACGGTGAAGTTACAAACACAATCTATCCGGGACATGCAACACAGAACGGAACAGCCATCGTAAGAGGCTGCAAGGATCCTGAGAGAGCACTTCTTGTTCTTCAGACAATGCTCTGCGACGATGAGGTTAACTCAATCGTTCAGTATGGTATCAAGGGAACTCACTATGATGTGGCTGACGGAATCTATAAGAACCTTCAGGAAGAGGCCGGCGAAACACCTACATTCCCTTATGAGGGATTCAACACCTGGAACCTCAGAAACGGCGACACAAAGCTTCCTCAGAAGACAGATGTGGCCCTTCAGGAGATGTTTGACAAGTATGAGAAGCTTGGCGCAACCACCAAGTTCCCTAACGTAAACATCTATGACGGATTCTCAGAGAACTACGAGGCATACAGTGCTGAGAGATCTGCAGTAAGCAATGTTATGAGACAGTATCTTGCTCCACTTGAGGCCGGACTTGTTGATGATGTTGACGCAGCAGTTACCGAGTTCAGGGATAAGATGAAGGAAGCCGGCATTGACAAGTGTCGTGAGGAGTACACAAAGCAATGGAAGGCATACTGCGAAGAGTACAACTATCAGTAATGCGAGGAGGCGTCTCCTTACCGGATTTTGATGTGATATAATTGACAGGGGGTAAAAACGTTTTTGCCCCCTGCATAAAAGAGGGTTATGCAGATAATGAGGAAAAAGGGGAATCGCCTTGTCAAAAAAGGATAGCAAAAAGATAACAATTAAAGATGTGGCAAGAGAAGCGGGAGTATCGATCTCCACGGTGTCAAATGCCCTTAATGACGTTAATGTTCTTCATCCGGACACTAAGGAAAGAGTACTGGAGGTGGCCAGGAGACTTAATTACACGCCAAACCTTAACGGAAGAAACCTTAAAGCTCAGGCTACAGGAGTCCTTGGACTTTTTCTTGGAGCCATCAGAGGACCATACTATGGAGAGCTTTCTGATTCCATATATCGCGCCTGTGTCGAGGGCGGCTATGAGCTGGAGATATTCTTAAGCTCAGAACCATCCCACATTGTGGCTAATATCCTGGGACACAGGGTTGACGGAGCTATTATCTTAAACCCTGCCATAGGCCCGGAACAGGAAGAGATCCTTAAGAACCAGGGGGTTCCAACTGTGTATATAGACAGGATTCTTGTAGGGGAAAAGTCCTCAAGCGTGGTTTTTGACTCAAGGAATGGCGGAGAACAGGCAGCAAAGTTTTTGCTGGAGCTGGGCCATAAGAAATTTATATATATTGAGGGTGAGCATGACAACTACGACAGCAATGAACGTCGCGAAGGATTTTTTGAAGTCCTAAAAAGGGCGGGAATTGCTGTGGAGAAAGATTACATATTAGAGGGTAAATTTGAGCGGGAAGCATCCTATAACTCGGTGACCAGCTTCATTGATTCGGGAAAAGAGCTTCCGGATGCAATTTTCGCCGCCAACGATCTGAGCGCTATTGGTGCCCTTGAGGCCCTTAGGGACGGAGGAGTAAAGGTCCCTGAGCAGGTCAGCGTAATGGGCTGTGATGACATTGAGACTACGAGACTTGTTAGTCCTTCAGTCACAACCATACGGACCTTTTTTGAAAAGCAGGGGATCATTGCAGTAGAGCAGCTGATCCGTATGATCGCAGGCGAGGAAGGAAAACTCATTACCCTGAACGGAAGGATAATCCCGCGCGATTCTACAACAGCAAAGGATTCATTATGAAAAACATTTCGGCAATAGAGACCCATCAGGCCGGTGGAAAATTCTGGAGCTGTGACAACAGCTATAAGGATCTTGGACCTGCCGGAGAGATGAAGGTCCTGGTAGTTTTTCCCGATGAGAAGGAGACTACCATTCGGGGATTTGGAGGTGCTTTTACAGAGGCTGCCGCCCATACCTACAAGAACCTGAGCGAAGAAGCAGGAAAAAGACTGATCAAAGACCTGTTCGGAGATGACGGTCTTCGTTACAATATCGGCCGTATCCACATGAACAGCTGCGATTTTGCTCTGGGGAATTACACATACATTGAGGAAGGCGATGAAAGCCTTGAGACCTTCAATATAGAGCACGACGAAAAAGAGATCATTCCGATGATCAAAGAGGCTGAAAAAGAGCTGGGAAAGCCCTTAGTTCTTTTGATGGCACCCTGGTCACCACCGCCCTTCATGAAGACTAACGGGGAAATGAATCATGGAGGAAAGCTGAAGGAGGAGTATAAAGACCTCTGGGCCAGGTATTATGTAAGATTTATTGAGGAGTACAGGAAAAGAGGCATCGAGATCTCTTTTACCTCCATTCAGAATGAGCCAAATGCAACCCAGACCTGGGATTCCTGCAGGTATGACGCCGATGAAGAGGCGGAGTTTGCGATAGACCATTTGGGACCGGCTCTGAAGGAAGCTGGGCTTACTGATGACGTTAAGATCCTGGTGTGGGATCACAACAAAGAGATAGCCTATGACAGATTCAGACAGATAATGGCGAGAGACAGCGCAGATGAGTACATTTTTGGCTGCGCAGTTCACTGGTATACGGGAGATCACTTTGAGAACCTTCAGCTTATCAAAAAGCACTTCCCAGAAAAAGAAATATTCTTTACGGAGGGGTGTGTCGAGTATTCAAGGTTTGCTGTGGATGGAGATGTTCATAACGCTGAGATGTATGCCCACCAGATGCTGGGCAACCTCAAGGGCGGAATTAGTGCCATTTTCGACTGGAACCTTATGGTGGACTATCAAGGAGGCCCTAATCATGTGGGGAACTACTGTGATGCACCCATAAAGGCCACTGAAGCAGGTGATGATTACGAGAAGAAACTTTCCTACTATTATATTGGACATTTTTCCAGATATATCAGGGAAGGGGCAAGACTTGTGTGGTCTTCATGTTACACGGATAAAGTTCAGTGTGCTTCCTTTGTCAATCCTGATGGGGAGAGGGTAATAGTTCTTTTGAATGAGTCAGAGGAGGATGTTCCAATTACCATAAAAGAGGGTGAATCTTCAGTAATGGTTGAAGTAAAGGCACATTCGATTAAGACGGTTAGGTATTATACTTAAAAATAGGTTACATAAATCATAATTTCATTGACAAATTTAACTTAATCACTTAGAATCTTGTCGTGTAGTTTGCAAGGATTACCCATGTGTAATACACACATGGGTTTTTTTGCGCGAAAAATATTTAAAAAGCCTTTTTTTGGCAGGAGGAATTATGAAGAGATTTTTTGCAACTATGATTGCAGGCGTTTCTTGCGTAGCAATGCTTGCAGGATGCGGCAATTCTGCATCAACAGAAACAGCAGTAGAGACTACTGCAACAGAAACTGCAGAGACAACAGCTGAGGCAACAACAGAAGCTGTAGAAGCTGCTGCAGAAACAGTACAGATCGATAAGCTGACAATCGGTTTCGTACCTTCACGTGATCCTGATGAGATTGTAACAGCAACAGAGCCTCTTAAGGAGCTCCTTACAACAGAGCTTGCTGGTCTTGGATACGAGGTTGGTGAGGTTGATATCACTGTTGGAACAAGCTATGAGGCAGTAGGCGAGGGCCTTTCTGCTGGTACTATCGACGTTGGACTTATCCCTGGTGGTACATACGTACTTTACGAGGATGGTTGTGATGTTATCCTTACAGCAACAAGAGACGGTCTTTCAATCGAGAGCCCAGATCCTAAGACATGGAACGACAACAAGCCAACTGAGCCTACAGAGGACCAGGTAACATTCTACCGTGGACTTATCATTGCAGGTCCTTCAGAGGCTGGTCAGGCTATCTCTGCTAAGGTTAACGCTGGTGAGGAGATCACATGGGAAGATCTTGATGGACTTAACTGGTCTGTTATGAACTCTTCATCTTCTGCTGGATATATCTATCCTTCACTCTGGCTTCAGGAGAACTATGAGAAGCACATCACAGACCTTACACACGCTGTACAGGCTGATTCTTACGGTAACGCTTTTGCAAGACTTGCTTCAGGCCAGATCGACGTTCTTTGCTGCTATGCAGATGCAAGACGTGACAACGAGGAGAAGTGGACA
>CAMVRW010000098.1 GCA_947169985.1 uncultured Butyrivibrio sp.
TCCCAGACTCTCCCCTTCCCTGTGGGCATCGCTTCCCCAAACCGTGAATGGTAACGTCAATTCTTTGTATCCTGCCTGATAAGCTCCAGAAGCTTGGAAGCTGCTAAAGACAACGGCCTTGATTCATCTGTAACTACGCAGATCTGTCTTGGGGGGAGGATCTTGTTGAAGCGAAGTTCAAAGAGAACGCCACTGTCCAGGAATTCTTCTGCGAAGCTTTTCATAACACAGCCCACGCCGAGATTTCGAAGTGCAAACTGAACGATCATGTCGCTGGTGGCAAGCTCGAACTCGGGATGAGGCTGGATTCCTGCACTTTCCAGGAATGAATCCACATAGGTTCTGGTACTGGACTTGCCTTCAAGCATGATCAGCGGAACCTTTTCCAGGTCTGTGAAATCCAAAGTTTTGTTCTTATACTGAATGAATTTTCTTCCAGCCACAAAGGTATCCCTGATCTCAGAAACCGGGAAGAAGGAGTAGTTGTCTTTTTCCTGAAAGGGAGATGAAATAACACCAAAGTCGATAACATCCTGATCAAGATATAACAGGGTCTCAGGGGTGGGACCATTGGTAACTGTAACCTTTATTCCGGGGTAGAGCTCATGGAACTTCTCCAGATACGGCAAAAGAAAGAATCTCAGCGTCATGTCACTGGCACCGATCCTGACTTCCCCTGCATCCAAATGAAGCATCTGCGAAAGCCTTTGCTCGCCCATCTCAATCTGCTCATAGCCGCGTTCAATATATCTGAAAAGAAGATCTCCCTCGCTGGTAAACTTCATACCCTTAGCTGTGCGCTGAAACAACTTGCAGCCAAGACTGCTTTCCAGCTGGTGTATGGACTGGCTGACAGCAGGTTGCGAGATCGACAGCTCTTTTGCCGCCAGAGTAATGCTGTGGAGTCTTCCCACATGATAAAAGACTTTGTAATCTTCCAGATTTTCTACCATGAAATCCCCCGTAAACTGAATCTTTTCTTTATTTTACGTGCCCTGGAATCCAAGTGCAATAGGCCGGTTCTGGGGTGTGACAGTTTTGTGATATTTCTTTTGCTAAGCTATTAACATAAACAAGAGATGAGACGATATATGGAGGGAAAACAAATGATGAGAATGATCGATACTATTTTAAGAATGTTCGGAATTTACAGGAAAAGATATATCATCTGCAATTTACATAGATGATAAAACCGATAGACAGGAGGAAAAGTAAAAACTTATGGACAGTAGATATTTGGTGTTTGATGAAACACAGATGAGATATATTGAGGTAAATGAAAATATAGTAAGAATTAGTGATGCGGAACTGAAAACAATGGAAGCTGCGCTTTTAAAGTTTGCTGATGATATGTTAAATTCCTGATCATAATACAGGGGCTGTCTCAAGTTGAGGCAGCCCCTTTTTATATATCATCCGAATTACGAAGACTGTTTGTTTTTCAAGCTTGTACATTACTTTAATATAGGGTATTATGGTGACTTGATATTAACGGTGTACAAAGAATTAAGAGGTATTAAAGTTATGGAAAACAAAGAGAAAACTCCGGTGTACAAGCGAGTGCTTGCCTGGATTGGAATCATAGTTTTGGTTGGAATGTATGTGGTGCTTTTGTTTGAGGCGCTGACTGGATCACCTGATACTTACAATGTGTTTATCACCTGCGTAGCAGCTACAATAGCGGTACCAATAGTGCTTTGGCTTCTCATCTGGTCAATAGGCGCTCTCACAGGCAGACATACAGTAGCATCCCTGGATTCCCTCCCCAGCCATAAGAAGCACGACAAGTACGGAAATGTGGTGCCTGAGGGCGAGATCGATACAGTTGTTTTTGATATAGGTAATGTCCTTGTGGACTTTTCCTGGGAGCAGTTCCTTCTTGATAAGGGCTACGATCCTAAGATGGTTGAGCGCATGAGTAAGGCTACTGTCTTTAGTAAAGACTGGGTAGAGATTGACAGAGGAATCATTTCCCACGAAGAGCTTCTGGAGCGCTTTGTAGCCAATGATCCGGAAATCGGAGACGAGATAAAAAAATCATTTGCAGATGTTGAAGGCATTGTCACTAAAAGAGACCACGCTATTCCCTGGATTAAGGCCTTAAAGGCAGCCGGATATCAGGTTTTGTACCTGTCCAATTTCAGTGACAAGGCCCTTAACGGAAATCTTGAAGCCATGTCTTTCCTTAAGGAGACTGACGGTGGGATCTTAAGCTATAAAGATCACGTTGTTAAGCCGGGAAAAGAAATCTACAAGCTCCTTGAGGAGCGCTTTAACCTGACACCTGAAAAGACAGTGTTCATCGATGACACACCGGTTAACATTGAAGCTGCCATAGCTCTTGGCTGGAAGGGAATTGTATATAAGGATTACGACCAGGTAATACGTGACCTTCACGACCTTGGAGTGAGATACTAATTGAATAGAATGCATGCTATTGATTTAAAGCGTTAAAGTGTGATATAATCACAGTCAAATAGGCAAAGGGGCTTATATAAAAATATAGGAACCTTTGCCTTTTCTGATATTTTCGCACTAAGGAGGAGAGAGTTATGGCAGGTGATTTTGTCAGCACTGTTGAGAAGGTCAATGGTGCAGTGAACGGATTTGTATGGGGGCTTCCCATGCTGGTTCTTCTGGTTGGAACCGGTATTCTGATGACTATTCTAACGAAGGTCTTCCAGGTTTCTCACTTTAAACATTGGGTAAAGAGCACAATTGGTGGAATCTTTAAGGACAAGCATGTCACAGCTCACACAGGCAAGGATGATATGCAGATATCCCAGTTCCAGAGTCTTTGTACAGCACTTGCTGCTACTATCGGAACAGGTAATATTGCAGGTGTTGCAGCAGCTATTTTGTCCGGTGGTCCCGGAGCTATCTTCTGGATGTGGATTGTTGCATTCTTTGGAATGATGACCAACTTCTCAGAGAATGTCCTTGGTATCTACTATAGAAGAAGGAATGAAAAGAATGAGTGGTGCGGAGGAGCCATGTACTACCTTAAGTACGGTCTAGGTTCCAAGAAAGGCTGTAAGCAGATAGGAACAATCCTGGCAGTTATGTTCAGTCTCTTTTGTGTCCTTGCATCCTTTGGAATCGGCAACATGAGCCAGATCAATTCCATAGCAGTCAACATGAATTCTGCCTTTGGTGTTCCATACTTTGTTACAGGCGTAGTGCTCATGGTACTTGCAGGCCTTGTAATTGTAGGCGGCCTTAAAAGAATCGCATCCGTAACTGAACGACTTGTTCCTTTTATGGCTATCATCTATCTTATAAGTGCGATCATAATCGTGGTCCTGAACGTGGATCAGATCGGTGCAGTATTTGCTTCTATTTTCAAAGGTGCTTTTGGAATGAAAGCAGTAGGCGGCGGAATCGTAGGAAGCGGAGTTGCTTACGCTATGCAGTGGGGAATGAAGCGTGGTGTTTTCTCCAACGAAGCAGGTCTTGGTTCATCAGTTATGGTTCACTCCAGCTCCAACGTAAGAGAGCCTGTAGTTCAGGGAATGTGGGGAATCTTTGAGGTATTTGCTGATACCATAATCGTTTGTACATTAACTGCTTTTGCAGTTCTTTCCAGCGGACTTGTTGACCTGAATACCGGAGAAGTCATCTCTTCATCAGTTTCAACAGCTCTTGTGGCTGAAGCTTTTTCAACTGTTTATGGAAAGGCAGGCGCAGCATTTATCGCTATTGCTATCCTGTTCTTCGCCTTCTCGACAGTCCTTGGCTGGAGCCAGTACGGAAGCAAGGGCTTTGAGTACCTCTTCGGAACAGATTCAGGCAAGCTCTATCGCTTCATTTTCGTGGTATTCATTCTGGTTGGAGCAACAATGGATCTGACTCTTGCCTGGGATCTTTCAGACACCTTCAATGGAATGATGGCTATCCCGAACCTTATTGGTGTCCTTGCTCTTAGCGGAACAGTAATGAAAATAACTCAGAACTACGTCGATCGTAAGATCAAAGGAAAGAATATAAAGCCAATGCTCTCTGCAGTAGAAGAGATCCAGGAACTTCATGAAAAAGAAATATCGGCATAAATATATGGGGCTGCGCTAATGCGCAGCCTTTTTTGTTTGCAAAAGAAAAAAGCCCCCCACGCAGGATCGAGCCTACGCAAAGAGCTTTTATTTAACTATATCATCCACTGATGGTGAACTGTCCGATCAGGTTATTGAGACTCTCAGACTGCTCTGAAAGCTCGATAGATACAGCACTGGATTCTTCAGCTGTAGCAGAATTGCTCTGAACTACGTTGGAGATCATCTCAATACCCTTGTCGATCTCTTCCATGCTCTGAGCCTGCTGTTCTGCAAGATCTCCTGTCTCAATGATCATCTCTGTGATCTCTTCTACGCTGTGCTGCATAGCATCAAGAGCTTCTGTGGTCTCGGCAACAACGTTATTTCCGTTGTTGATCTCATCCATGGTATCTGCAATGAGCTGATGTGTATTCTTGGCAGCTTCGCTACTCTGATCTGCCAGCTTACCGATCTGATCAGCAACAACCGCAAAACCTTTTCCTGTCTCGCCGGCTCTTGCAGCCTCGATGGAAGCATTGAGAGCAAGAAGTGAAGTCTGCTTGGCAATTGCTTCGATGGAGTTGGTAACCTGCTCAATCTCTGCGGAAGCCTCTGTGATCCTGGTCATGGCATCTGTAACTAGATGCATCTTACGAGCTGAGGTCTCAGCGTTGTCACGAACCGATGTAGCCATGCCTTTACTTCTCTCAGCAACTTCAGCCAGCTGCTTGGTCTGCTCTGTAATGGAGTTCACAGAAGCTGTCAGCTCCTCTACTGCTGCTGCCTGGTCAGTAGCACCCTCTGCCAGATCGGTTGCGCCCTGGGACATATTTGTTGCACCCTGGGATACCTGAGTTGAGGAATTCTTAACCTCAAGGAGTGTGCTTGACAGGTTCTCTGAAATATCTGAAAGGGCATTTTTAATAGCTACATAATCGCCGATGTAAAGTGCTTCGTTCTTGGATCCACTGGAGAAATCTCCTCCGGACATACGACGAAGAGTTTCATCAATATCTTTTACAATATCCTCAATAACGTCTGTTGAATAAGTAAGGTCATCAGCAAGCTTTCCCAGCTCATCCTGAGAATCGGTGTGGATCTTGATCTCGATCTTACCCTTTGCCATATCTTCAGCAGCTTCAGATATAAGCTTAATAGGTCCAAGGATGCTGTCTGTAAGGGCCTTTCTTGCCTTTCCGGAATAAAGAATTGCATATATTACAACTATAAGAGATATCACCGTCATGACAATAACAGCAATAATAGCTGTGATGTATGCCTTCTTGGCCTGAGCCTTAGCGGATAATCCAATCTCCTTAAAGTCTTGAACTACTACTTTAATGGCCACATTAATATTGTTTACATAGTAACTGTAAATCTCTTCTGTAGGAGCTCCACTATTGTACAGATTAGTAAGTTCATCATCCGAGGCATCTATGTCTTTAATGTGCTGATACACTGCTGTCAGGTCTCCTGAGTATACCTTGCTAATATTATCCAGTCCTGAATTGAGTTCCTCAATCTTTTCCTGAACGCCTGCCAGCTGTTCCTCTCTGTCGGCCTGGTCAGTTGCTGCAATCGCCCACAGATAATACTTTGCAAGAGCCTGGATTGTGATCCTTATCTCACCCTGCTGGGAGTTCTGCTCATAGTACTTGTTATAGATATTACCCAGATTGAAAAGAGATAATATATCCATAAGGATGATAACCACAAAAACAACTATCAGGTTTGTCCTGAATCGCCCAAAAACCTTCTTAAACTTTTCAGCCACAGGTAATTTCTTAAAGCTATCCTGTGTAAACTCGTTCTTAACTTCGCCGCCCTTTGCCATAGTTACCTCCTGACATGTACGAAACAAAATTTCGACAACCTGCACCTTATATTTTAGGCTATTTCGCTTATGAAGTGTCTTAATATTGTATAAATTTATATAAAATTTCGAAAAATAAGTCAGGCTTATGGAACAGATAAAAAATATTGATTTTACTTATGTATTAATTTGAGATATATTGTTTTAGGAAAAGGCAAGTTCTCTTTTCCCAAGGAAAATAATTTATATCTATATGAGGAGGCTTTTATGGTAAAGGCTGTTGTAGGCGCTAACTGGGGCGACGAAGGAAAAGGAAAGATCACTGACACTCTTGCAGATCAGGCTGACGTTGTCATCCGTTTCCAGGGTGGTGCCAATGCAGGACACACAATTGTAAATGATTATGGCAAGTTTGCACTTCACACTATGCCATCAGGAGTTTTTCACCAGAACATAATGAATATCATCGGTAACGGTGTTGCTTTTGATATTACAAAATTCATGAAGGAACTGAATGAAGTAACCTCTAAGGGCGTTCCAATGCCACAGATCATGATCTCTGACAGAGTTCAGGTAATGATGCCCTATCATGTTCTCTTCGACACATTAGAGGAAGCAAGACTTGCAGGAAAGAGCTTTGGCTCCACCAAGTCAGGTATCGCTCCATTCTATTCCGATAAATTTGCAAAGATCGGCTGGCAGATCAATGAGTTCTTCCAGGACGATGAAGTTATAAAGGAAAAGATTGCAAGAATTGCAGAGATCAAGGACGTTATTCTTGTAAATCTCTACCACGCAGATCCTATTGATCAGGAAGCTCTTTTCAATCAGATCGTAGATTGGAGAGATCAGGTAAAGCCTTATGTAGGAAATGTTTCACTGTATCTTGATGAGGCTATCAAGGCAGGAAAGACCATCCTTCTTGAGGGTCAGCTTGGAACCATGAAGGATCCTGACCACGGTATCTACCCTATGGTTACAAGTTCATCTCCTCTTGCAGCTTACGGTGCAATCGGAGCTGGAATCCCTCCATATGAGATCAAGCAGATTGTAACTGTTTCAAAGGCTTATTCATCAGCAGTTGGAGCAGGCGCATTTGTTTCAGAGCTCTTCGGAGATGAGGCTGAGGAACTCAGAAGACGCGGGGGTGACGGCGGTGAGTACGGCGCAACCACAGGTCGTCCAAGAAGAGTTGGCTGGTACGACTGCGTAGCAAGTAAGTACGGCTGCAGACTTCAGGGCACAACTGATGTTGCCTTCACAGTACTTGATGTTCTCGGATACCTTGATGAGATCCCTGTATGCGTAGGCTATGACATTGACGGCGAGGTTACAACAGAATTCCCTGTAACTCACCTTCTTGACAAGGCTAAGCCTGTATTCAAATCTCTTCCAGGCTGGAAATGCGACATCAGGGGAATCAAGAACTACGAAGAACTTCCTGAGAACTGCAGAAATTATATCGAATTCATTGAGGAGCAGATTGGTTATCCTATCACAATGGTAAGTAACGGACCTGCAAGAACAGATATCATCTATAGAAAGAGCAAATTCAGCAAGTAAAAACTAAGGGATGGGCCAAAAAGGTCCATCCCTTTTTGAGTCAAACAGAACCGTCCCCTCTGACTCGTTTTACTTTAGTGCCTTGATCACGCTCTCAAGCTGCTGCGGAGTCGCAACTCCAAAGTTTGCAAGAGAACCAATGGGCATCTCCATAACCATATTTCTCATCATCACATCTGCGCCTTCTCCCATTACATCGCCGGCGCCTTCACCCTGGCCCTTTAAAGCCTCATCAATTACAGGTCCCAGAACCTCTTTACCCTTCTTGGTACCAAGGATATCTTCCACAGGAGTAAACAGGTTGATATCAATTGGAACCTCCACCTGGCTCTCCACATGGATCTTCTCTGTCTGCCTGATGTCATTGGAAGATGAACCTATCATCACGGTAAAATCGCCGCTCTCCACATGGAAATCATGGAGCACATCGTTATAGTATGCAAAGGATCTCTTATCCAAAGTAAACGTCACAACAGCCTTTTCTCCCGGATTAAGGAATATCTTCTTAAAGCCCTTAAGCTCCTTTAAAGGTCTGTTTACCTTGCTGACATCATCACTTACATAGAGCTGCACAACCTCTTTTCCAGGGTACCTTCCAACGTTCCAGACTTCAACGCTTACAATAGCCGTTTCATCCTCTGTGATGCTGTCCTTATCTATCTTCATATCGTTATACTCAAACTCAGTATAGCTAAGCCCATGTCCGAAGGGGAACAGCACCGGCATTCTCTTCTTTTCATAGTACCTGTAGCCAATATAGATTCCCTCGGCGTAAACAGGATTTCCTGACTCTCCCGGGAAGTTCAGGTAGCTTGGATTGTCTGAAAGCTTGACCGGATAGGTCTCTGAAA
>CAMVRW010000099.1 GCA_947169985.1 uncultured Butyrivibrio sp.
GGTAAGGAAGCTTACCTGGCATCCTCCCTTTTTATAGGGGTTTTTTTATTTTACGGCTTAGTTCTGGCCGCTTCCCTGAAGAAAATTCTCTAAATCAGCTACTGCTGACTCCTCGTCACTTCCCTCTGCGATAACTGTAACAGCCTCACCGGAAGTAAGATTAAGTGTCATCATTCCCATGATGCTCTTTGCATTTACCTTCTTTGACTGAGCTTCAATGTGAACAGTGCTCTCATACTTGCTGGCAAGCTGAACCAACTCAGCTACAGGTCTTGCTTCCAATCCTCTTGGCAGCTTGATCTCGATAGATTTTGTTAACATAATTTCCTCCTTAGAACCTTTAACCTCTTATCCTGTCCGCAAGCTCGGATAGCTTACGAAGTCTGTGATTAACTCCAGATTTTCCTACCGGGGGATCCAGGTATTCGCCCAGCTCTGAAAGTGTCGCATCCGGGTGTTCAAGCCGCACCTGAGCCATTTCCTTGAGACTCTTTGGCAGCTGCTTAAATCCATAATTATCCCTTATGTAGGTGATATCCTCTATCTGCTTAGTGGCTGCATTAACAGTCTTGGTAATGTTAGCAACCTCACAGTTGACTCGTCTGTTAATAGAATTTCTCATCTCCTTGAGTATCCTAAGATTCTCAAGATTCATAAGACTAACAGGCGCCTCCATGATGTTAAGAAGATCTACGATTCCGGCGCCCTCTTTTACATAGAGGACATGATACTTCTTTCGAAGTACAGTTCTTGCTTCTATATCAAAGCTCTCTATAAGCTCTTTTAACTGATTGGCCTGCCCCTCACTGGTACAGACAAACTCCAGGTGGTAACCCTTGTTGGGATCACTGATTGAGCCTATACATAAAAACGCATCCCGGAGAAAAGCTCTTTTACAACAGGAATTCTTGGTGATCACGGGGCTTGCCCCATTTTCAAAATTCCTGACGTTTCCGTCTGTTTCCATCAGCCTAGTGGCCTTAAGTACAGCCTTAAGCTGTTCCCTGTCACAAAGAACCGGCCTGTAAATCCGGCCTCCGCTCCTTACATCGGGAATATCCTCCAAAATGCTAGTAACTATATTAAATGCTTTTTTTAATAATGTAAAGAACTTTCTAAGCACCAGGCTGTTATCCGCCTGCAGATACAGCACCATTTCACCGTCTTTTCCATTACCAACATATCCAATGCTGGTAATTATGGCAGCCAGCTCCGCCAGCTGACAGTGACGTGATGAGCCTGTGCGCTTTGCCAGTTCCTCCTTTACTTCTGATGAAAAAGACATATCTCACTTAGCCTCTTTAACATCCCTGTGATAAAGCTTAAGGCCGAAGTTTCCTCCCACGCCTTTAAGTCTCTCATAAATCTCATTTGCGATAGTGACGCTCCTGTGCTGACCGCCGGTGCATCCTATGGCAACAACAAGCTGATACTTGCCCTCCTGGACATATCCGGGGATAAGGAAAGTCAGCATATCTGTGAGCTTATCAACAAATTCTCCACAGGCAGGGAAACTTTTTACATAGTCCTGAACAGGCTTATCGTTTCCTGTCTGATGCTTAAGCTCATCAATATAATATGGATTTGGAAGGAATCTTACATCAAACACCAGATCAGCATCTGAAGGGATACCATGCTTAAATCCGAAGGACATGATATTTACCATAAGGGAGTTGTACTCCGCATTTTCTACAAATATCCTGTCCAGTTCTATTTTCAGTTCTCTGGTAAGAAGAGTAGAGGTATCAAAAATGTAGTCTGCCTTCTTTTTTATCTCCGCCAGAACTTCCCTCTCTTTGGTAATGCCGTCCTCTATCCTGTCTCCGGGAGAATTCATGGGATGAATTCTTCTGGTCTCCTTATATCTCTTGATAAGGACCTCGTCACTGGCATCCATGAAAAGAACTTCAACCGGAATTCCCCGGTCCTTCATGGAGTCTATGATACCTGCAACTCCTTCAAAGCTCTGTCCCGCTCTGGCATCCACTCCAAGAACAACCTTGGTGATACCTGAATCAGGCATGGTTATAAGCTCTGTAAACTTTTCAATCAAAGAAACTGGAAGGTTATCGACGCAGTAAAATCCTGCATCCTCTAGCATGTGTATTGCTGTAGCCTTTCCTCCGCCACTCATACCGGTCACGATCACAAATCTCATATCAGAATTCTCCAACCATCACCACTTCCGGCTCCAGTGTAACTCCGGAAGATGCATAAACTCTGCTCTTTACTTCTTTTATCAGTTCATAAATATCTGAAGATGTGGCATCGCCCTTATTTACGACAAAACCGCAGTGCTTCTCAGAAACCTGGGCTCCACCTACAGAAAAGCCTCTAAGCCCCGCATCCTCTATAAGCTTTCCGGCAAAATATCCCTCAGGTCTCTTAAAGGTGGATCCTGCACTTGGATACTCCAGAGGCTGCTTTTCTTTGCGTTTTAGAGCAAGGTCCTTCATTGTCTCCGATATTTCTTTTGCCGAACCCTTAGTAAGCGCAAGAAGCGCAGAAATTACAATATATCCTCTGCCCTTAATGGCGCTGGTCCTATAACCAAACTCCATTGTGTCCGCGCTTAAGGTCATGATCTCACCGGATGGAGAAATAACCTTTACCTCTTTGGTAATAAGCTTCATCTCTCCGCCGTATGCTCCGGCATTCATTATCATGGCTCCGCCTATGGTTCCGGGAATCCCTGCAGCGAACTCAAAGCCTGTAAGGGAATTATCTCTGGCAAAAGAGGCTATGGCACTGTTCAAAGCTCCCGCCTCAGCCAGAATTTCAGTATCTCCCACAAGGCTTATGTTGTTCAGTCTCTCAAGGGAAATTACTACACCGTCAAAGCCGGAATCAGAAACCAGAAGGTTGCTGCCATTTCCTATGATAAAGGAAGGCAGGCCCAGTTTTCTGACTATTTCAGCCACCTTTTCCAGTTCCTCTTCATTTCCCGGGCTCAAAAATAAGCTGGCAGGCCCACCAGTTCTAAACGTGGTGTGCCTGCTCATAGGTTCATCAATGTGGATATACTCTTCTGAAACTATATCCTTTAAATAAGCTATTATTTCGTTGTTCAAGTTCTGTCCCCGATCAATTGATCATCATCTTTGCTGCACCGTAAACGCCTGCATCGTTACCAAGCTTAGCAAGGGCAAACTTTGCATCCTTACATCCTGGGAATACGTACTTTTCAAAGCTTGGCTTAAGAAGATCAAAGAGCATTTCTCCTGCCTTTGAAACACCACCGCCAAGCACGATGATCTCAGGGTTTACTACTGAAGCAACTGCAGCAATTCCCTTTCCAAGGTAATAGCCGTACTGCTCAGCTGCCTTTATTGCAATCTTATCGCCACTTTTTGCTGCATCAAAGATATCTCTGCACTCGAAATCCTTGTTTCTAAGAACGCTGTCCTCATCAGTTGAAGCGAGAACTCTCTTTGCAAGTCTTACTGCACCTGTTGCGCTGGCATACATCTCAAAGCAGCCATGCTTACCACATCCACAGGTCTCAGGCTCATCGTCTACAAGGTGAATGTGACCGATCTCTCCGCCTGATCCCTTAGCACCTGTAAGGATCTTTCCTTCGATGATGATTCCGCCGCCAACTCCGGTTCCAAGAGTAACAAGACACATGTTAGGATAGCCCTGTCCGCCGCCCTTCCAGGCCTCTCCAAGAGCTGCTACGTTAGCGTCATTTCCTGCCTTTACAGGAAGCTTAAGCTTTGAGTGAAGCTCATTTACTACATTAACTCTCTCCCAGCCAAGGTTAACAGCCTGGTAGCAAAGTCCGTCTGCATTTACTGCTCCGGGAACTCCTACACCTGCACCAACTACCTGGGTATCTTCTATATTCTTTTCCTTCATCTTAGCTCTGATTGAATCAGCTATATCAGGAATAATGTTCTCTCCGTGGTTCTCTGTTCTTGTGGGAATCTCCCAGAAATCCACCTTCTCACCGGTCTCAGTAAGAAGTCCTATCTTAACGGTTGTTCCTCCAACGTCTGCACCAAAAACGTATCTTGTCATATTAGTCGTCATCCTCCTCATTTCTTCTCTTTGCAAGGGAGTTTTGTACTCTGTTATAAAGCTCCTGAGCTGCATTGTAGCCCATTGCCTTCTGTCTGTGGTTAACTGCTGCCGACTCACAGATTACAGCAAGGTTTCTTCCTGGACGGATAGGGATCCTGTGGCACACAACCTTGTTTCCAAGATATTCTGTGTACTCTTCCTCAAGTCCAAGTCTGTCATATTCCTTATCCTTGTCCCAATCCTCAAGCTTGATAACAAGGTCAATGTTCTGGGTCTCTTTAACGCTTGATACACCGTAGAGGGTCTTAACATCGATGATACCAACACCTCTCATTTCGATGAAGTGCTTGGTTATGTCAGGGGCAGTACCAATAAGAGTCTCTTCACTTACTCTTCTGATCTCAACAACGTCATCGGAAACAAGACGATGTCCTCTTTTTATAAGCTCAATGGCTGTCTCTGATTTACCGATACCACTCTCACCGGTAATAAGAACGCCTACACCAAAGACATCAACTAAAACGCCGTGAATTGAAATACAGGGCGCAAGTTTAACGTTGAGCCATCTGATTATCTCTGCCATAAATGAGGATGTGGACTTCTTTGTAATAAGAACAGGCACCTTCTCCTCAACGGCAATCTTTACAAAAAGTGGATCCGGAGTGAGCTCTCTGCAGAAAACAACTCCCGGGATATCAAAAGAAAGGAATTCCCTGTACATCTTTTCCTTTTTGTTATCTGGAAGCGACTCCATATAGGTATACTCTACGAAGCCAATGATCTGAAGTCTTGTTGCCTCAAAGTGCTCGAAATAACCTGCCAGCTGAAGAGCCGGTCTGTTAATGTCCGGCTGGCTTATCCTGATCTTCTTGACATCCAGCTCAGGAGTGAGGTTCTCAAGCTTCATTTTCTCAATGATAGTTTTCAAACTTACACTAGACATGGGAATCTCCTTTGAAAAAATCTATATTTGCGACGCCTAAATAATATCACAGAAAACGGGCCTGTTCAAATATTATCAATCCGTTTGGTGAAAGAAATCGTAAATCTGCTCCGCCACATTTTCAGGGATCTCAGGCACCTTTGAAAGCTCTTCTACTGAGGCATTTCTGATGTCCTCTATGGTCTCAAAATTCTTCATGAGAGCCTTTCGCCTGGCAGGTCCTATGCCCGGTATATCATCCAAAGAGCTCTTTACCTGAGCCTTGCTCCTAAGAGACCTGTGGTACTCTATGGCAAATCTGTGGGCCTCATCCTGTATCCTTGTAATGAGCTTGAACCCCTCAGACCTGGTATCTATGGGAAGCTCAACATTATTAAAGTACAGTCCTCTGGTCCTGTGGTTGTCATCCTTTACCATTCCGCAGACAGGAATGCTGATTCCAAGCTCCTCAAGAACCTGTAGACATATATTCACCTGTCCTCTTCCGCCATCCATAAGGATAAGATCCGGAAATTTGGTAAAAGAGCCATACTGCGCATCTATGTCCCTGACCTGAAGCTCATGCTTTTCCTCAATTCCATGGAGCAGCCTTCTTGTAAGGACTTCATGCATGCAGGCGTAGTCATCAGGCCCTGCAACAGTCTTTATCCTGAATTTACGGTAGTCACTCTTTTTAGGCTTGCCCTTCTCATAGACCACCATGGATCCAACGTTGGCAAACCCGCTTATATTGGAAATATCGTAGGCCTCCATTCTGTTTAGGCCCTTTATCCCCAACAGATTCTCTATCTCTTTTACTGCGCCTATGGTACGACCTTCCTCACGCTTGATCCTCTCCTTGTCCTTGGAAAGAACCAGCTGAGCGTTGGAAGCTGCCAGCTCCATGAGCTTTTCCTTCTGCCCACGCTCAGGAACACTTATGTGCACACGGCTTCCCTTTCTCTGAGTCAGCCATTTTTCAATAATCTCCATATCTTCTATGGGCTCTGGCAAAAGAAGCTGTCTCGGAATAAAGGGTGTTCCGGCGTAAAACTGCTTAACAAAGTTTCCAAGTATCTCCGCCTGAGGATTCTCAGAAACATGGGTCATATAGAAGTGCTCTCTTCCTATGAGCCTGCCATCCCTTACGAAAAACACCTGGACCACAGCATCATTATCATCTGAAGCAATGGCAACAATATCCTTATCCTCCAGGTCAGAATCAGTCATCTTCTGCTTCTGGGCCACCACCTTTACAGAAGCTATAAGATCCCTGTATTTTGCTGCATTTTCAAAGTCCAGTTCCTCAGAGGCTGCCTCCATTTTTTCCTGCAGGTCTTTTAATATGACGCCATAATTACCATTGAGGAAATCCAGCGCCATATCTATCCTGGCTCTGTAGTCCTCCTTGGAAATCTCTCCGGTACAGGGTCCGCAGCACTGCTTCATATGATAGTTGAGGCAGGGACGCTCAGCACCAATATCTCTTGGCAAAACCCTATTGCAGGTTCTAAGGCCATAAAGCTTATTGATAAGCTCTATAGTATCCTTCACTGCTGCAGCACTGGTGAAAGGCCCGAAATATCTGGATTTGTCCTTCTTCATGAGGCGGGAGAAAAGAATCCTTGGATAATCCTCAGACACCGTCACCTTAATATAAGGATAGGTTTTGTCATCCTTGAGCATAGTGTTATATCTGGGACTGTGTTCCTTGATAAGGTTGTTCTCCAGGACCAGGGCCTCAAGCTCAGAGTCCGTGACAATGTACTCAAACCTTGCGATCTGCTTTACCATCCTGTCAATCTGAGGGCCTCTTCCGATATTTGAACGAAAATAAGACCTTACACGGTTGTGAAGGTTTATGGCTTTCCCCACATACATTATGGTGTCAGCCTCGTCATGCATTATATAAACTCCCGGCTTATTGGGTAGCTTTTTCAGTTCTTCTTTGATATCAAATCCCAACATACTACAATTAAACCACCATTCCAGGAACTTTTAAAGGGGAAGCAAAAGAGCTATGGGTGCGCTCTAATATATCACCCATAGCTCTTTTCATACACATAATTAATTATCAGTCCTTCTTGTCAAAGTCCTGTGGGACATGAGAGAACAGTCCGTCTCTTCCCTGTGAAGGCATTTCATTATCAGGAGCTTTCTCCTGAATAAATCCGGGCTTATCGTCCACTATGTTCTCAGCTACCTGCTCTTCAATATCTGCAGCCTTTTCTATAGCTTCACCTACTGCCTTCTCAGCGCTATCCACTACTGCACCTGGATCAGCAGCTTTTCCCATGGCCTCGGAAGCTGCTGCCTCAATGGCATTCTGAGCTTCTGCAACAGCAGTGCCTGCTGCCGCACCAATTTCGCTGGCCACCTCTTTAACATCAGGCTCGTCCTTCTTAGGCTTTTTAACCGGAACATTCTCGCCAACAAGTGCTGACTCAGCTCTTGTAGCATAGATTCTTCCTGCCTTAGCCTTCTCCTGTTCCTCTTCGGTAGGTTCAGGAATATTCTCAACCTCACGGTAGATCTTCATGAATTCCTTACCGGTGATGGTCTCCTTCTCAATGAGGAACTGAGCAATCTTATCCATGGCATCAAGATGCTCTCTGATGATCTGCTTAGCTCTCTCGTAGCAATCTGAAAGGAGCTTCTGTACTTCAGCATCCACATCTGCTGCTGTCTTATCTGAACAGTTGAGGATCCTGTTTCCATCAAGGTATCTGTTCTGGATTGACTCAAGCTGCATGAGGCCAAACCTGTCGCTCATACCAAACATGGTGATCATGCTGCGAGCCATGTTTGTTGCCTTCTCAATATCATTCTCAGCACCTGTAGTAACGGTGTTGAAGATAACTTCTTCTGCTGCACGGCCACCAAGAGAAACGATGATGTCATCAATGATCTCATCCTTGGTCTGAAGATATTTCTCATCCTCAGGAACCTGCATAACATATCCCAAAGCTCCCATGGTTCTTGGAACGATGGTGATCTTCTGAACAGGCTCTGTGTTCTTCTGAACTGCGCTTATAAGTGCGTGTCCTACCTCGTGATAGGAAACGATCTTTCTCTCTTCCTTGCTGAGGATCCTGTCCTTTTTCTCTTTTCCTACAAGAACCTGCTCAACAGCTTCCATGAGATCCTGCTGGCATACATACTCTCTGTGAGCCTTAACAGCATTGATGGCTGCCTCATTGATCATGTTAGCAAGATCTGATCCAACAGCTCCGCTGGTTGCAAGGGCAATTCCTTTAAGATCAACAGTCTCATCCATCTTAACATCCTTGGAATGAACCTTAAGGATCT
>CAMVRW010000100.1 GCA_947169985.1 uncultured Butyrivibrio sp.
GGTCAATAAAGAAAATGCAGAGGATATTCTGAAGCTTGTTTCAGAATGATCCTCTGCTTTATGGATTCATTTACGCTGATATACATTCAGATCTATCATCTTCTCACTCCTGGCCACAGCCGTGGTCACCACAACATCACCGAGGCAGTTGGACATACTGATAAACATTCCAAGGAGGGGCCCTATGCCCATCACAAAAGCCACGCCTTCAACAGGAACTCCAATTTGCTCCAGAAGCATGGAAAGAATGATCACGCATGAGCCGGGAACTCCGGGAGCACCTATGGACATCAGAACAATCGACAGAGCAAGACCAAATAATGCACCTCCGGGGACATGAACTCCATAAATTTCCGCAATGGTCAGAGCCTGAACAGCCAGGAGCACGCAGGTTCCATCCATGTTGACGGTGGCCCCAAGAGGAATTGACAGGCTGTAGATATCAGAGGATATGCCCAGCTCTTTTTTGCAAGCCTCCATATTCAATGAAATGGATGCATTGCTTGATGCGATGGAAAAAACCTGAAGCATGGTAGGCAGGTAGCGCTTAAAGAAAAGCAGCGGATTAAAGCCGGATATCACCAGTATCAGGCAATATGCAACAATCATTATAAAAAGCCCAAACAGAAATGTTCCAAACATGCTTATGACCGCAAACAATGACGCCGGGCCAATTTTTAATACCAGGGATAAAATTGAACAGAATACCGCAAGAGGCGTGGTGCGCATTATGATAGATGCGATTTTTAAAAACAGCTCGCAGCAGCCTTCAAACCATAATGACATGCTGGCGGCGTAATCACCGATAAGACTGATGGCCAGCCCTGTCAGAACTGCAAGAAACAAAAGCTGCAGCATATTGCTTTCCAAAAATGGCGCAATGAAATTAGATGGCACAATGTCGGTAATGAGATCCTTTACAGAAATGTCTTTTGCCTGGGATGTTAATGCAGAAACATCCTGAGTGAGGCTCGCTGCCGTCGCAGGATCCCCGGGACGAAAAATGCAGAATACTCCGATTCCGATGATTGTTGCAATGATAGTTGTGATCAGGTAAAGAGTAATAATCTTTGCGCCAATTCGGCCAAGGCCCGAGGGATTAGTCTGGTGGGAAAAGCATCCTACGATAGAAAAGAACACCACCGGTGCGGCAATGACCTTCAGGGCATTCATATACATGTTTTTGATCAGGGTAAGGAAGTTTGCATCAAGAGCATTCACAAAATCCTTTGGCGCAGCTGTCTTCAGCAGAACTCCAAGAATAATCGCAGATATCAGAGCCCCAAGAGTCAGGAACAGGCCCTGGGATGACCGTGTGGCAGACAGCTGTATGGTATTGACACCGTCTTTGTGCTTGTATTTCAGCTCCTTAGACATATTGCTAAGGATAAGCTGACGAAGCGCTGCACTTACCTTGGTATCAGGAGCAGCCCATATATCAGGAACCGGTGGCACTAAAGTCTTTTGAATATCCAGCTCATCGCCTTCGGCAGACAGTTCAATAGTGGTGGTGCCAAAAAAAGAATAGGCATTTACCACCAGATCACTACCTTCTTTTACATGGGCCACCAACTCTCCCATTGATTCTTCTGCCTCAAGGACAGCTTTACTGTTTGCCTTTCCCTTAATACCGCCTTTATCCAAAGTCTTACGAATAAATTCCGTAGCCTTACCTATTCCGGCATTATCAGCTGTAAATATCTGCTTCATGTGCATATCTCCCTGATTGCGATTACGTATTAACGTTCTATAATAAATATTTTATCGCATATCGTGAGAAAATCACAGAATCATATACTAGCGTGAGGATGTAAATCTGTATTCCCCACCGGTGAGGATGAATCGCGCGTAACCGTCCAAAACGGTAAATTCAAGCTCCGTATTTTTGGGCAGCTCGTTGTTTATTAGCGGCAGATATACTTCAGCGGTAGTGTTTTCGGGTATTCTGACACGCATTTCTATTGCCGCGCCAGCGTCTATTTCAAGCACAATAGCTCCGGCAACCGACGGAACGGTGCATTTTATATGCTTCAGCCCGCCCAAATATGGCTTTATTTCAAAGCGTCTGTACGCCGTTTCAAGCGGACGGATGCCAGCTATATACTTTGACATCGTAATGAGCGGACCACCCGACCATGCATGATTTAATGTTCCTTCCCTGTTCCAGTATTCCCAGAGCGTGGAGTAGTCAAATTCGACCATTTCCTTATAACGCTTTTTTATGCGGTCTACAGCCTCATTAATATGTCCCATTTTGCACAGCGCATCAAGCACATACTTTTCCATATACGGGCTCGCATTCTCGGTCGTGAGTATTATTTTTAATATATCGCTGTATTTATCCTTATCCGCCAGTCCTGACAGAACGGCAAGCGCGTTTGCCCGGTCATCGGGTGCGCCGTTTTCGGTATTGTCATAGTAATGACCATCCTTCCAAAACATAAGGTCAAAATTTGCCCTTATGCTTTCAAGTCGCTCATCATACAGCGGAAGGTCAGAGCTGTATCCGAGCAGCTCCGCCATGCTGCGGCAGGCAGTGAGCGCCATATAGTACCATGCATTTTCCATAGGAGCGATATCGGCATTGTCGCCCCAGTCCGGCCAGTCCCAGCTGCCGGTTTTATGTTCTACAAGACCGTTCTTCATAGCATAGCTTAAAAGATAATCTTTTGACATATTGTATGCACGCTCGGGTACTGTTTTATCACCCGTATATTCATAGTAATACCAAAAGCCCCATATTCCCGCGAGGTTTTGCAGAGGCAGCTCAAACTGATCCTTTCCTGACGGAACCACCGTAAGCATATAGCCACTATCCTCCGCCCAGCCCGCCATTGCGTCCACACCCTTCTTGTAGAGCAAAAGAGCCTTTTCGTCAAGGGAGTACATCATCATCTGCATTTCTACATTGACATCTCCCCACCACTGCGCACGTTCTCTGTCGGGGCAGTCCATAAAGTTGTCGCGCATAGTGATATAAAGCGTGCGGAGCGATTTCTGCCATAGCTTGTTTAAAAATTCATCATCACACTCAAAGTTGCCTGCAAATTCCGTGTCATAGCCCGTTTCGCGGTATTTCAGCTCATGCACCGTAACACCTGCGGGAATGCTGTAATACATTTTTTCACCGTTTATCCAGCCTGGCGATTCGTATTCCTGCTCTCCATTTTTTGTATAATAAACTGCCATAACGCTTTGCGTATCGTATAAGGTATCGATATAATTATCAGCCTTGATATCTATTCGCTTTCCCTCAGGTGCTGTGACCTTCAGATACGGAGTTATCTGCGCGTTATACGGCAAACGCATTTCAAGCACAGTGTCCTTTGTGGCAGTAAACCCTGTATAATCGGCGCTGTTTATGTAGTCCTCAATACCGTAGTCCTTAAACTGCGGAATGATACGCTTTCTTAGCTCGCCCCACGCATCCGTGCCAGCGTTACCGACAACATCGGCATTATCCCAATCGCTTGTATCGAACGATGGCATATACCATTCTCCCAAAGCCCTTGATGCGTCATAATATATGTTTGATTCCGGAAGTCTGAAATTCGCCTTGAGGTCATTTTCGTCCGCCACAACATACGCGGGATCCTTCATGATTTTCCACGAGCTGTCCGACGATACGATCATGCCGTCAATATCCGCTTCAAACAGCAGTCCGCCCATACCGCTTGAATAGTGAGAAAAGCCTTGCTTACCGAAATGCCACACAAGCACGGCAATCGTATTTTCACCATCACTAAGATGCCTTGTAATATCGACCTCATCATAATATGTAGAGTTCCTTGACGGCCCGCGCTTGATGCCGCCCTCGATAACGACCATTTCACCGTTTATATAGAGCCAATACTTTGAATCGGCAGCTATCTGCGCTATAGCCCTTTCCGGTGCGCCTTCAAGCGTGAATCTCTTTACAAGATCCATCCATGTGTTTTCACCGTTTTTGCCCTGTTTCCATATCCATTTTGCGTTCATCTTTTAATGTCCTCCCAAGTAGCATCATACTTCTCCTGTTATCTCTTTAGCAAGTTCCAATGATTATCCTTGCGGCGGCACTACTTTTTTGAACATCAGCCGGCTTTGCTCCTTGGGATAACGTAGGGGTCTCCGGTTTCGGGATCGGTGATGATGGAGCTCTCCATGCCGTAGACTTCTTTCATGAGATCGGTTGTGATGATGTCTCTTGGAGTTCCTTCTGCAAGGAGCTGTCCTTTCTTCATAGCGAAGATGTGGTCAGCATATCTGATGGATAGGTTGATGTCGTGGAGGATGGCCACTATTGTGGTCTTCTTTAATTTGTTAAGTTTTGCCAGGCAGTCCAGGATCTCTACCTGATATGCAATGTCGAGGTAGGTGGTTGGCTCATCGAGAAGAAGGATATCTGTGTCCTGCGCAAGGACCAGCGCAATCCATACTCTCTGCCTCTGGCCGCCGGATAGTGAATCCACACTCTTATCTGCAAGCTCCGCTATTCCCATTGCTTCCATAGCGCAGGCAATAGCCTCATAGTCAGCCTTTGACAGCTGCCCGAAAAGATTCTGATAAGGAAATCTTCCTCGCGCAACCAGGTCTGCCACTGTTATGCCCGCAGGGACAATCGGCGACTGGGGAAGAAGCCCAATCTCCTTTGCCAGGTGCTGGGTTGGAAGTTCGTAAATTGATTTTCCGTCAAGAAGAACGTTTCCGCACTTTGGTTTTAAGAGACGTGCAAAGCTCTTTAATAAAGTTGATTTTCCGCAGCCGTTTGGTCCGATCAAAACACTGAACTTTCCGGCAGGGATGGTAATGTTCATATCCTCAAGTATCAGTTTTTCTTCATATCCCGTGCTGATGTTCTTGGCACAGAAATCATGACTAAGTGCAAATCCATCCATTAGATCTTTTCTCCCTTTCTGTTCAGGTTTAGCAGTAACAAAAGAAGATACGGTGCCCCTAAAAGTCCTGTTATAACACCAACAGGGTACTTCGTCTCAAAAACGTTCTTGCTGACAAGTTCTGATGCAAAAACAAGTATCGTTCCCACAAGGCCTGCAACAGCCATGGCATTTTTGCCGTTCCTGGTGCATTTCTGGGCAATCGGCCCTGATAAGAATGCAACCGATGCGATCGGGCCTGTGGCAGCTGTCGCTGTTGCACTAAGTACAAGCGCGCAGACCATACAGCATACTCTTACTGCTGTCATCGGAACTCCTAGTGTCGTTGCATATTCGTCACCAAGCTGCATCATACGAAGGTATCTGTTACATATAAGAAGCAGTCCGCTGCAAATAACAGTCACTGTCCCAATTACCGGCACATCACTCATCTGCACAAGATTAAGACTTCCGCGAAGCCATCTGAGTGCAGTTCCTACATCATACTCTGAGCCCACCAGCAGCATCCATGATATAAGTGCATTCAAAACCGCCTGCATTCCGATTCCTATGAGGATCATCCTGCTTGAGAATGCATGTCCTTTTCCTGATAAAAGAAATATCAGTGTAGTTATGATAAGTCCTGCTGCCACGGCAAAAAAGGAAGCAGCCGCGCCGCTTATTCCAAGGATCAGAATGCAGAAAACAGCTGCCGCAGAGGATCCTGCCGTAACTCCTATAATATCCGGAGAAGCAAGAGGATTTCTTAACAGATTTTGAAAAGTAAATCCTGAAATGCCAAAAGCAAATCCCGCAAAACCGCCTACCAGCAGTCTTGGAAGCCTCAAGGTTTTTATGGTATATGCAGCTCCTTTTGTTTCATTACTAAACAGGTATCCAAATACCTCTTTTAACGAATAATCAGTATTGCCAAGAGTCATCATAAACACTGAAAGGATGCCGATGATGACAACAAGAGCCACAATGCAAAAGGCGTTCTGAACGTCATGCTTTTTATATATTTTTCTTAAATCATTATCTATTGAATTTGTCATATACCCTTTGCCTTTGTCTTCCAAACGATCCAGATAAATACCGGAGCGCCGACTATTGCAGTAATAATTCCAACCTCAAGCTCCCCGGGTCTTCCCAGTATTCTTCCAAGTACATCGGAAAAGGTTAAAAGACCTGCTCCTCCGATCATGGACATTGGAATTATTATTCTCAGATCATTGTCAAAAAGCTGCCTGCAAACATGTGGAAGCATAAGTCCCACGAAGCCGATAGGTCCTGCAAGAGCAGTAACTGACGCGCATAAAAGCACTCCTGCAAACGCAGTAAACAGCCTTATCTGTCCAACCTTTACCCCAAGGGATACAGCCATCTCATCTCCAAGAGCCAGTGCATTTAAAGGGGATGCGCAAAGAAATGCACAACCTGCACCGACAACAAAAAACGGAATAAGGAGCCTAACATCATCCCAGGTAGCTCCGCTTATGCTGCCCACCTGCCAGATTCTGAACTCCTTCATGACCTGTGAATCAGGAAGCATAATGGTGTTTACCAGCGCTCCAAGAGCTGTTGATACCGCAGCTCCCGCCAGGGCAAGTTTTATCGAGTTTGCACCGCCATAGCCCACTGATGCAATCCCGTATACAAAAAGAGCTGTAAGCAGCGCTCCTGTAAAAGAAAGTCCGATAAGCTTTATTCCGGAGGAAATATTAAGATATGCTATCCCGATCACCACAAGAAGCGAAGCCCCGGTGTTGACTCCAAGGATACTTGGGTCAGCAATAGGATTCCTGGTGATAGCCTGCATCAGTGCTCCCGATACCCCAAGCGCAGCACCAACCAGAAGCCCAAAAACTGTTCTGGGTATTCTGGCTGAGATAACTGCTGAAGTGAAGTCATCTGTAAGTGCCCCTGTAAAAAAGCCCGTCACATCCGAAAAAGGAATGCTCTTGCTGCCATAGGATATTGAGAGAAAAACTCCCAAAAGCACGAAGGCGATCTCCACCACCAGCCCTGTTATTAACTTGTAATTACTGAATTTTTTCTGCTGCATCATTAAGCGCTTTCAAATAGTCATCAATTGCATAAGGAATGGAAAGAACTGTTGGTGTGCTGGCTGCTGCAAGAACATCATTTGAATCGAGAAGCACAAATGCTCCGTTCTTTACAGCCGGAATGTTTGCAAATCTTCCGTCGGCCTGCATTGCATCTACAAGTGACTCTGTTCCGTAAGTGATGATGATATCTACGTCAGTCAAAAGATCTGCATTCTCAGCACTTACTGTGATTGAGAAATCCTGATCACTTGTGATAAGGCTCTTTACGCTGTCAGGTGTTACAAATCCAAGGTCTGAAAGGAAGGCAGCTCTTGGATCATTGCTTGTGTAAATGTAGAAGGTTCCAAGGTCATCCTCTGAAAGCCAGAAGAAAGCAACTCTCTTGCCTTCGAGCTCGGGATACTGAGAAAGTTTATCAGCAATGAGCTTCTCTGTATCTTCAACCAGTGCTCTGCCCTCTTTCTCCATGCCAAGTGCAATGGCATCATTTACTGTCTCTTCCTGCCATGTTGTGGACCATGCAATCTCAGGATAAGCAACAACAGGTGCTATCTCTGATAATCTGTCATACTCTTCCTGACTAAGTCCTGAATAAGCTGCAAGGATCACATCAGGAGCACAATCTGAAATTGCCTCATAATCCCATCCGTCTGTATCATCAAATACATTCGGCTTTACGCCTGCATCCTCAAAAGCCTTGGCAGTCCATGCAAGAAGTCCATTCTCATCTCTTGGTCCAAAATTGGCCTCTGAAATTCCAACCGGCATAACTCCAAGAGCAAGAGGTACATCGGGGTTGCCCCACGCAATTGCCACAACATTCTCAGGCTTTGACTCAATAACAGTCTCGCCAAGGCCGTGTGTGATAGTGAGCGGGAAAACATCCTCAGATGCTGAAATCTCGTCTGTAGAAGCATCCTCTGTTGCCTTACCCTCAGCTGTCTCTGAGTTTACCTCTGTTTCTGAATTTACTTCTGTCTCTGTATTAACTGAATTTGAGGCAGTCTGTGTCTCATTTGAAGCTCCGCAAGCCACTACTGATAACCCCATAACTGCTGCCATAATTGTAGATAATAATTTATTCTTCATGAATAAGCTCCTCTCTTGTTAGCA
>CAMVRW010000101.1 GCA_947169985.1 uncultured Butyrivibrio sp.
ATATGAGAACATGGAGGATCTTAACTGGGCTGGCTTTTATATAATGAATAAAGGATCTTTGATGCTAGGACCCTTTCAGGGGAAGGTGGCCTGTATCAGGATAGAACTTGGGAATGGTGTCTGCGGAACAGCAGCAGGGAAGGATGAGACCCAGCTGGTAAAAGACGTGCATCAGTTTCCGGGACATATTGCCTGTGACAGTGCCTCCAACTCCGAGATCGTGGTTCCTATCCACAAAGACGGAAAAGTAGTGGCGGTCCTTGATATAGATAGCCCAAGCCTATCAAGGTTTGACGAGGCAGATAAGTCCGGGCTTGAAGCGTTCGTTAAAGCCCTGGAGGAAGCTGCAGATTTTACGGAGATAACAACAATATAATAGAAAGGTATAAACTTTTAGAGGAAACATACTATGGGACAGAAAATATCCTTTTCCAGTGACTATACAAAAAACTGCCACCCAAGGATACTTCAGCGCCTTATGAATATGGGCATGGAGCAGAATGTGGGTTATGGAACCGATGATATATGCAAGAGCGCAGCAGATAAGATCAGAAAAGCCTGTGAATGCCCTGAGGCGGAGGTGTTCTTCTTAGTTGGTGGGACCCAGACTAATCAGACTGTAATTGATATGCTCCTCAAGCCCTACCAGGGCGTGATTGCTGCGCAGTCAGGACATATCGCAGTTCATGAAGCGGGAGCCATAGAGTTTTCCGGCCACAAGGTACTGACACTGACGCCTGCAGGAGCAGAGACTGATACAAAAAAGTACGGCTCTGAGATTGGGAAGATCAATGCCAAGGAACTGAAGGCTTATGTGGAGACATTTTACAGGGACGATAGCTTTGAGCATATATTTCTCATCCCACAGAATATGGAACACTTTATTCAAAGCAAGAGCTTAAGGCTATTTCCGATGTATGCAGAGAGTATGAGATACCTCTTTTCCTGGATGGGGCAAGGCTGGGATATGGCCTTATGAGCAAAAGAACTGATGTCACTCTAAAGGATATAGCAGAGCTGACAGATGTCTTTTACATTGGTGGAACCAAGGTCGGAGCAATGTTTGGGGAGGCTGTTGTATTCACTAAGGGTGGAAAACCTAAGTACCACGTTCCCATAGTAAAGCAACACGGAGCTCTTCTTGCAAAGGGATGGCTATTGGGAGTTCAGTTTGACGAGCTCTTTACGGATAATCTCTACATGGAGATTAGCAAAAATGCCATAGAGATGGCTGAGATGATGAAGGAACGTCTCAAGGATAAAGGGTATAAATTCCTTTTGGATTCTCCCACAAACCAGCAGTTTGTGATCATCGACAACCAAAAGCTAAAGGAAATCGAGCCCCATGTGGGATTCAGCTACTGGCAAAATTTCAGTGAAACACAAACAGTTATCAGGCTCGCTACGGATTGGGCAACCACTAAGGAAGACATCGAAACTTTGATGGAGTTTCTGTAAAACTTCAAAAATATGGAATAAATGAAAAAATATTTGGCAGCTGCAAACCCCGCAGCTGCCTTATTTTACGCCACTTTCGCTTTTGCCATTAGGCGCGTTGAAGGAGAAACGGTTTAAAGTGCTAAAGTTTTTGTTGACATATACTGGGGTGAACACTTAGTATGGTTAATATACATCAATTGTATACATGTATGTGACATTAATTTTGAGGAGGATAATTGGTATGAAGAAAAAGTTATTGTCTATCGTACTTGCTTCAGTGCTTACCATGAGCGCAGTTGGATGCGGAAGCTCAGCTGTAAGTGGAGTAACTGAGCAGACTGGCGAGACACAGAGTTCTGCTGATAC
Organism: uncultured Butyrivibrio sp.; assembly: GCA_947169985.1. Classification (GTDB taxonomy): domain Bacteria; phylum Bacillota; class Clostridia; order Lachnospirales; family Lachnospiraceae; genus Butyrivibrio. The sequence continues at coordinate 1,807 of CAMVRW010000101.1, forward strand.
TGCAGTACCTGCAGATCAGGCAGGAAGTGAGGCTGCTGAAGGCGCAGCAGATGCAGGTGAGGCTTCTACAGAGGACCTCAACGTAATGCTTGAGACTCCTGTTGAGTCTCTTGATCCACAGCAGGCAACAGACGGAACATCATTTGAGGTTATCGCTGATTACACAGACGGCCTTATGCAGATGGACGCAGACGGACAGGCAGTAAATGCTATTGCCCAGAGCGTTGATGTTTCAGAGGATGGTCTTACATATACCTTCCATCTTCGTGATGATGCTGTATGGAGCAACGGTACACCTGTAACTGCAGCAGATTTCGTATTTGCTTGGCAGAGAGCAGTAGATCCTGAGATTGCTTCTGAGTACTCTTATATGCTCAGTGACATCGGACAGATCGTAAACGCACAGGAGATCATTGACGGAACAAAGGATAAGAGCGAACTTGGCGCAACAGCAGTTGATGACAAGACTCTTGAGGTTAAGCTTAACGTTCCTGTCAGCTATTTCCTTAGTCTTATGTATTTCCCAACATTCTATCCTGTAAACGAAGAGTTCTTTAACAGCTGTGCAGATACATTTGCAACAAGCCCTGAGACAACTCTTTCAAACGGTGCTTTTGTTCTTGACGACTATCAGCCGGCAGCTACAACAATCCACCTTACAAAGAATGCGGATTACTACGATGCAGCAAAGGTTTCTCTTGCAGGCCTTAACTATCAGGTTATCCAGGATTCACAGCAGGCTCTTATGAGCTACCAGAATGGTGACCTTGATACAACACTTGTAAATGGTGAGCAGGTAGATCAGGTTAAGGATGACCCGGCATTCCAGGCAATCGGTGCAGGTTACCTCTGGTACATCAGCCCTAACATCTCAGCAGTAAAAGAGCTTGATAACCTCAATATCAGACTTGCCATCACAATGGCACTTAACAGAGAAGCAATTACAACAGACGTACTTAAGGATGGTTCAGCTCCAACATTTACAGCAGTTCCTCCTCAGTTCGCAGCAGGTCCTGACGGATCAGACTTCTCAGCAAACCAGGAGATGTTCTCAGACATCTGCAGATATGATGCTGATGTAGCTGTAGAGAACTGGAACAAGGGTCTTGAGGAACTCGGAATCACAGAACTTACACTTACAATGATCCACGATGCTGATGATGCACCTATCAAGGTTGCACAGGTTGTTAAGGAGCAGCTTGAGACAACACTTCCAGGCCTTACACTTGAGCTTCAGCAGATGCCTAAGAAAGAGCGTGTACAGCGTATGCAGGAAGGTGAGTTTGAGATCGCCCTTACACGTTGGGGTCCTGACTATGCTGATCCTATGACATACCTTGGAATGTGGATCACAAATAACTCTAACAACTATGGTCTGTGGAGCAATGCTGAGTATGACAAGATCATCGACGAATGCACAACAGGCGAGACAGCTATGGATGCAAAGGCTCGTTGGTCAGCACTTTACGATGCAGAGAAGATCGTAATGGATGAGGCTGTTATCTTCCCTCTCTATACACAGTGCAATGCAGAGCTTATTTCTACAAACGTATCAGGAATTGAATTCCACCCAGTAGCTCTTAACAGAGTTTATAAGAATGCAGTAAAGAAGTAATTCTAAATCTGAAGAGGATGATGCGCGAGGGTGAGCAAAAGGGTTTACCCCCGCGCTTTCTCTTTCAATCAAGTTGGGGTCATAATGAAAAAATATATATTAAAAAGAGTAATAACCGCATTTTTTACACTACTTGCAATAACGCTTATCTTATTTATTCTGATGCAGCTCATGCCGGGCTCACCATTTAACGACGAAAAATTAAACGACGCACAAAGGGCATCTCTGTACGCCAAGTATGGTCTTGATCAGCCCATTGTGGTGCAGTTTTTTAAATATGTATTCAATATGTTCAGAGGAGATCTTGGCGTAAGCTATAAGATTTCCAAGAACACTCCTATAACCCAGCTTATTGCCAGCAGACTTCCTATCTCCATCGGCGTTGGATTTGCGGCAGTACTTATCGGATCGGTAGTAGGTCTTTTGCTGGGGCTTCTGGCAGCCTTCAAGCACGACACAATCTGGGATACTCTGGCAACTATCATTTCAGTAATCGGTGTGTCAGTTCCATCCTACGTGTTTGCTCTGGCGCTGTCTTATCAGTTTGGATTTAAGCTCAAGTGGTTCCCAATGCTGTTCTCAGCAAAGGACGTCATCGGATCCAGCGTGCTCCCATCCATATCACTGTCCATGTTCACCATGGCATCCATAGCAAGATTCACCAGATCAGAGATGATAGAGGTTCTTGGTTCAGACTACATGCTTCTTGCAGAGTCAAAGGGTCTTTCAGGAAACAAGCTGATCTTCAGTCATGCCCTAAGGAATGCCCTGATCCCCATCATTACTGTTCTGGCACCACTGGTTGTTGACCTGATGACAGGATCTTTGGTTGTTGAAAAGATCTTTTCCATACCTGGAGTTGGTTCCCTTCTGGTAAACGCTATTCAGTCCAACGACTACAATGTGGTCATAGCACTTAGCTTTATCTATTCAGCAATGTACATCGCCATCATGCTGGTGGTTGATATTCTTTACGGAGTAATAGATCCAAGAATCCGTGTGGCAAAGGAGGGAGACTGATATGGCAGCAGAAGCAGTAATAACAGAAAAAACACCATATATCCCAACCGATGCGGATTTTGTATTAAAGGGCGATAAGGCAGGTATTGAGGTTGATTCAAACTTTGCCTCCCAGAGCTTCTGGAAGGAAGTTGTGGCAAGGTTTGTGAGAAAGAAGAGCGCAGTAATGGGACTTGTATTTGTCCTGGTGATTTCCTTCTTTGCCTTCGTCGGTCCTTCCATGAACGAGTACACCTATTCAGGACAGAACCTTTCACAGAAAAACCTGGCTCCAAGAATACCTGTCATTGAGTACACAGGTCTTTTCGATGGACATGAGAATATTTCAACCACTTCAGGCACGAAGATGGTCAACTACTACTTTGAAAACAAGCTGACTGATGTGTTCTACTGGTTTGGAAGTGACAATTTCGGAAGAGATATCTGGACAAGAACCTGGTCCGGAGCGCAGGTTTCACTTATCATTGCCGTGGCAGCAGCCATCATCGACATGATCATCGGAATGAGCTACGGCCTGATTTCCGGATACTTTGGCGGAAAAGTGGACATGGTGATGCAAAGGATCCTGGAGATTGCCAACGGTATTCCAAGACTGGTTATCGTTACACTTCTCCTTCTCGTGTTCAAGCCCGGAATGTTGACGATCATCATTGCTCTTATGCTCACTGAGTGGGTTGGTATGAGCCGAATTGCCAGAGCGGAGATGCTGAAATTAAAGGAGCAGGAATTCGTCCTTGCTTCCAGAACCCTTGGAGCAGGCAGCATGCATATCATTTTCAGCGAGGTTTTGCCAAACATCATTGGACCCGTTATTACACAGGTAATGTTTTCCATACCTACAGCCATCTTCACAGAGGCCTTCCTTTCCTTCGTTGGTCTGGGAATCCCTGTACCAAGGTGCTCGCTGGGATCACTGATCTCAGAAGGCTTTAACAGCTTTACGACCCATCCCTATCAGATAATTCCTCCGATAGTGATCATGGCACTTTTGATGCTGAGCTTTAACCTGGTGGCTGACGGACTTAGAGAGGCCCTTGATCCCAAGTTAAAAGAAATGTAAGGAAGACTTAAGATGACTGAAGAAAAGAAACGAGAAAAAATTCTTGATATCAAAAATCTTGATATCACCTTTAAGACCACGGCAGGTGATGTTCACGCTATCCGAGGGATAAATATCGATCTGTTTCAGGGAGAGACTGTGGCTATCGTTGGTGAGTCCGGATCAGGAAAGTCCGTAACCATGAGAGCAGCCATGGGAATCCTTGCCAAGAACGCAGTAGTCAACAGCGGAGAGATCATCTACCGCTACAGAGACAATGTGGGCGGAATCGACTACAACCCAGATGATGACGCCAATGCAACCTGGAAGGAAGCAGACATCCTAAAGCAGGACAAGAAGTGGATCAGAAAGCACATAAATGGACGAAGGATTGCCATGGTGTTCCAGGATCCCATGACCAGCTTAGACCCAACTATGACCATCGGGAAGCAGATCATGGAGGGTATGATCTGGCATTACCATATTGATAAACAGGATGCTTATAACAGGGCAGTTAACCTTCTTAAGGAGGTTGGTATCGAGGATGCTGAAAAGAGAATGAAGCAGTATCCACACCAGCTCTCAGGTGGAATGAGACAGAGGGTGGTTATCGCAATAGCTCTTTCCTGTAACCCGGACCTTCTTATCTGTGATGAGCCCACAACAGCTCTTGATGTAAACATCCAGGCAAAGATCCTTGAGCTTATCAAAAAGGTTCAGAAGGAAAGAGACATTGCTGTCATCTACATCACCCATGATCTGGGCGTTGTGGCCAAGGTGGCAGATTATGTAAACGTAATGTATGCAGGAAAGATCGTAGAAGTTGGTAACATCAATGAGATCTTCTATGATCCAAAGCACCCTTATACCTGGGGACTTTTGTCAGCTATGCCTGACCTTGGTACTGATGATGACAGGCTTTACACCATTCCCGGATCTCCTCCGAACCTTCTTCACGAGAAGGAAGGTGATGCTTTTGCACCACGTAATGCCTATGCTTTGGAGATTGATGATAAGCTTGAGCCACCTATGTTCCAGATCACAGAGACTCACTCTGCTGCTACATGGCTCCTTGACCCAAGGGCACCAAAGGTTGAGATGCCTGCAGAGCTTAAGAACAGGATTGAAAGAATGAAGAAGGAGGCGAAGGAAAATGGCAGCGAATTATAATGAAGCCCCCCTTCTTGAGGTGGAGGGATTAAAACAGTACTTCCCCATAAGTTCCACTTATACTGTAAAAGCTGTGGATGATGTAAGCTTTAAGGTTTATCCCGGCGAGACCTACGGCCTTGTAGGAGAATCGGGATCCGGAAAGTCCACAATCGGAAGAAGTATCATAAGATTGTATGACCCTACCGAAGGCAAGATCTCTTTTGCCGGAATGGATATCAGCGGAAAGATGTCCAAGTCCACAAAGGACAAGCTGAGAATGCAGATGCAGATGATCTTCCAGGACCCCATGGCATCACTTAATCCTCGTAAGAAGATCAAGGATATCATCGGAGAAGCTCTGGATGTCAATAAACTCTACAACACCAGGGAAGAAAGAGACAGGAGAGTTGAGGCCATCCTTCAGAAAGTTGGTCTTGCTAAGGAGCATGCGGATCGCTATCCCCATCAGTTTTCCGGTGGACAGAGACAGCGTGTTGGAATTGCAAGGGCGCTGATCCTGAACCCTAAGCTTGTTATTGCCGACGAGTGTATTTCAGCTCTTGACGTTTCGATCCAGGCCCAGGTTGTAAACCTTATGAAGGATATCCAGGAGGAGACAGGGGCAGCATATCTTTTCATTGCTCATGACCTTTCCATGGTAAAGTACATCTCCGACAGGATTGGAGTTCTGCACCTTGGGCACCTTTTGGAGACAGGAACCACGGATGAGATCTTTTCAAATCCCATCCATCCTTATACAAAGAGCCTTCTTTCTGCAATTCCGATTCCAAATCCGGAGCTGGAAAAGAACAGAATTGCTTTAAATTATGACTATAAGACCTCGGGCCTTGACTACACCAAGGGCACAGAGCACCTTGTCAGTGGCACCCACTATGTGAAGTGTACCGATGAGGAATTTGCAAGGTTTATGGCTGGGGAGCAGTAATCTTTAACGGTCTACATAAAATTTACTTGCACCATTAGGGAAATAGTAGTATTATGTGAACGTTAAAATCTAATAGAAAAGCTATGACGAAGACAGTAGGCTCTCCCAAAGCCACAGAGAGCTGCCGGGTGGTGAAAGGCAGTGCGATTAAGAGATGACTGAAGATCACTTCTGAGCTGCAGGATTGAAAATAAACAGTAGATCCTGACGTACTCCCAGCGTGATTGGGAAGCGTATTCAACCGGAGAACTGCTTTGGCGCGTATGTGTAAACAGGTGGTATAACGAGAGTAAATTATTAGCCTCGTCCTTTTTACAGGACGGGGCTTTTCTTTATCAAGAAAGGAGCTCAAGATGTATAACAAAGTCGAGACCGACATGAATTTTGTCGGAAGAGAGAAAAAAGTTGAAGAGTTCT
>CAMVRW010000102.1 GCA_947169985.1 uncultured Butyrivibrio sp.
TGATATCTGGGGATATTCCCTTCCCTGGTTTGAAGCAGCGGATAAGGTAATAGCTCTTTCACGGGAAAAGAAAGAGAGCCTCAGGGTCATAGATTTCACCTGCGGCTTTGGCGCAACAGCTGCTTATATTAAGAGCATCTGCCCTGATGTGTTTATTGTGGGGGCTTGCAATAGTTCTTTTGAAGCAGGGATAGCGTCCCGAATCGTGGATGACGTGGTGTGGGGCGAGCTAAACACAGTGAAACTCCCCTGGAAGAAGCATTCCTTTGACGTGGTCCTTGCAGAAACTGCTTATGTCAGCAAAGGCAGGATAGCAGAATGCCTGGTTCCTGGCGGAGTGCACATGGATAATACTGATCAGGAGGATAATTGATGAATTGTCCCAAGTGTGGCAAACCATTGCCTGAAAAATTGAGCCTTAGAATGAACTTTTGCCCTCTTTGTGGAGAAAAACTTTTTGAAGAAGGGAAAAAGTATCTAATGGAGATACAGTGCGCCGGTCAGAGACAGGGCGAACGGGATGTTATGATGGTCTTTGTGGATGACAGGTCATTTTATGAAGTGAAACCTTCAGAAAGTATCTGCATTGCTCTTGATGCGGGATTCCATACTATCAAGTTCAAGCATAAGATCAGGAATAAGACCATTAATCTGTTGATAACCTCAAGCTATGTGATCAAGGTTTACTACAACACACTTTCGGGTCTTATAGAGACTAACATAAATGTGGTTGAGGACTCGCAGGACGGTATAGATGCTCAGACTCTGGCTCATAGAGACCTTACAGCACCTGTCATGGTGTCTGAAGATGGCAGAAGAACCTTTGATATCATGCTTGGAGAGGACGATCCGGAGTATGAGGTTAAGGTTACCAGTGGTCTGGATGAGGGCATTCTTCGTATATATGCTGAACGCTGTGAATTTACTCCTTCCACAAGGCATAAAAAAGTGGTGACAAGTTATAAAGATGTTGTCTCTGTAAAGAAGAAAATGGGCTCAATAGATATCATTTGTGATGGAAATGTGCATAAAGTTTATAGTATTCCGAAAGATATCTACAATGAGGTTTTGGCATTTTTGACCAATAGAATCGGCGAAGTTAGAGGCGGTTATTAGCTTAGACGGGGTGCGATTACTAAATAACACATATAAACATATGGAAATATGCGAACAAACAGCGCTTTTGTGCTGTTTGTTTTTTCGTTTACATTCCAAAAATTCGATTTTATCAGTATTAATGAGCACTCCGAGTGTTGACGTAATAAAGTCCTTTATTTTAACAATGAATTGTGAAAAAAGTGTGAACACTTTCGCAAATTCTTGTTATAAGGTGTATTTTCGTTAAAATGCCAAAAAACCGTAGGCAATCTGTCTTAAATTTTATTCGAAAATTCCCCTAAAAAGTGAATGACGAAAAATCGTCTATGTGTTATTCTATGTAATGCAAAAGGAAAGAGATTTCAAAAAGAAATAATAAGATAGGAGGTAAAGGACATGACAAAGGCCGAAATTTTAAAAAGAGAAATTCTTTCACAGTATAAAAGTGTTAGACAGTTTGCAATAGATATGTCTATTCCATACAGTACACTTGTAACAGCATTAGATAGGGGAATTGAGGGCATGGCTTACGGAACAGTAATCAAAATGTGTGATCGTCTTAATCTTAACCCAGTTGATTTCTCAACACTTGAGCAGGGTACAGACCTTGGCAAGAAGATTGTTGAGAATCGTGTAATGCAGCAGTACGTAAAGCTCAACAAGGTTGGTCGTAAGAAGATCCTTGATATGATGGGTGACTTCTCACAGCTTGATAAGTACCAGGCTGACTAAGCTGAGAGGACTTGCTGAGGTTCTTTCGAAGCTAGTCCGAACGTGTTACGGCGAGCATGGCGAGGCGTAACTTCCTTATTTTTAAATTCTAAGGACTCTGTGGTATAATACACCACAGAGTTTTTATTTTGCCTAAAAGTAAGGGGGAAACCATGAAGTACGATTACCTGATAGTAGGAGCAGGACTTTTCGGAGCAGTATTTGCCCACGAGGCAGCAGCTAAAGGAAAAAGCGTCCTGGTAATTGATAAAAGAGATCACATCGGTGGAAACATTTACACCGAGAACAGAATGGGTATCAACGTTCACAAGTATGGTGCACACATATTCCATACCTCTGACAAGGAAGTGTGGGACTACGTCAACAGATTTGCAGAGTTCAATAACTACATCAACAGCCCTGTGGCAGTTTATAAGGACGAGCTCTACAACCTTCCTTTCAACATGAATACCTTCAGCAAGATGTGGGGTATCAGAACTCCTGATGAAGCCAAGGCTATCATTAAAGAGCAGGCAGATAAGGAAATCGAAAGGATAAACAGTGAAAAGGGTACAGATGTCTTTTCGCCGGATAATCTTGAGGAACAGGCTCTCAGCCTTGCAGGCAGGGATATCTATGAAAAGCTTGTAAAGGGCTACACTGAGAAGCAGTGGGGAAGGGATTGCAAGGAGCTTCCAGCCTTCATAATCAAGAGACTTCCCATGAGATTCATATTTGATAACAACTACTTCAATGACCGCTTCCAGGGAATTCCTGTTGGTGGCTACACGGCTCTTGTGGAAAAGCTTTTGCTTCTTGATAAGGACAGTGAAAAGCTTCCTGGAACCATCACAGTAAAGACCGGCGTTAACTATTACGACTTCATGAAACTTGAAGACAACCTTCCTGTGAGACCTTTTGAATCCGTGGAGGGTGACAGCTTTGACGGCCTGGTATTTACCGGAATGATCGATGAGTTCTTTGGCTACAAGCTGGGAACACTGGAGTACAGATCCCTTAGGTTTGAAACTGAGGATCTTCCTGAAACAGATAACTTCCAGGGAAATGCAGTAGTTAACTACACAGAGAGACAGATCCCTTACACAAGGATAATCGAGCATAAGCATTTCGAGTTTGGACAGGGAAAGGGAACCATCATAACAAGAGAATATCCTGCGGACTGGAAGAAGGGTGATGAGCCATATTATCCTATGAATGATGAAAAGAACAATGAGCTCTATCTCAGATATAAAGAGATGGCTAAGGACTTCCCTGAGGTGATCTTTGGCGGAAGACTGGGACAGTACAAATACTACAACATGGACCAGATCATCAGAGAAGCTCTGGACATGAGCGCCGATAAATAAAGATAAAGACCTGTTTTCAGGTAAAACGGATGAAGCCCCCATGCATATGATGCATGAGGGCTTCCTATATTATTTCAAGTCACCTCTTCTGCAGCAGAGGGACTCAAAGCGCACTAGGCGCTTTTGATCAGCAGTAATTATTGAACATCATTCCTGAGTACTCACTTGTGATATATGGCGATGAGTAGTCACGGCTGTCAGGGTTCTTGTAGTTTACAACCGGCCTGTCCACATACTTCATAGGGTCAACCGAGATGTCTTTTGTCTTATCAATAAGAGCATCTGCAAACTTGTTCACCGGCTCGAGAGCTGCGGTACTGTTGCCGGATGATACTGCCTGCCTCAGCATCTCGTCATCTATGGACAGGGTTCCGTTTCCTTCAAGCTTTATTCCCAGATCTTCACAGTTGGAAAGATTCTGCTGTGCAATACCTATGATCTCGGATCTAAGCTTGGTACCTTTGAACTTGTCATCGTTCTTACCTGCTGCATCGGTGATAAAGTTGTTGTAGTTGTCGATCAGAGCTGTCACGTGTTTGAGAAGCGCTTCGTTGTCTTTCTTGACACCTACATGTATAGGCGATGCGGCGGTGGTATCCTTAAGGGTAATATCAAACTTACCGCCAACAGTGAAGTGGTTGGATACTGCTACACGGTCTTCTCCGTTAAGTGAGAAGTGTGCGTTGGTGGCGGGAGCAGCAACTTGATCGAGACCAAGGTATTTGATGGCTCCGCCTGCCAGTCCACTTGCGGATTCGAATATCTCAAACTGACTTACCTGACCTGGACGAAGACCTGTGTGGGTGGAAGAAATCTCCAGAGCAGATCTTTCGCCGTCCTCTATGACATCGGCATGAAGTCCGATATTAGCTTTGTTAATGAGCTTTTCAAGCTTATCCTGAACGTCTTTGTTCTTGTCTGTTCCATATACGCTGAACTGGAACTCGAATTCCTGGCCGTTTATCCTTACATCAAAGGCGTAGTTGTCAGCCGGAAGTCCGGTGGCATCCTTAGGAAGGAATGTACCTTTGTTGACCTGGCTGCTGGCCAACTGTTTAACGTCAATGTCGAACTGGGCGTTGCCAATATCCTGATCGGGAGTCTTGCCTATATAAGAAGCAACCACCTTGTCGTCATCGGTAGTAAAAGCAGAGGTGTGATTCAGGGAAGATTTATCCTCATGATCACTAAGCTTCCGGATAGAAGCCTGAAGCTGTCTTGCTTTTTCTTTTATATCAATCGCATCGTTGCGGGATGTATCATCATCTGTAAGTAGATAAAGAGGGGACTTCTTGTTGATTTTTGCAATTGATTTATACACATCCCTAAGCTCTTCTTTACGATGAGCGTCGGCCTGTGTAACATCTTTAGACACGTAGTCCTGTATGAAATGGTTGTAAGCACCATTAAAAGAAATGCCTGCCATAATGCCCCTCCTTTCTTCCTTGATGTACGTACGAGTCCTTTGCTCTACCAATCCTTTGGTATCAATCGCACGAGGGCATATCTAGCCACGTTTAGTTACTTACATAATACTAGATAATAAGCAAATGTCAATCATAAAACGACTTTGTTAATACATTTTAATAGATATTTAAGATTTGTTGCAGGTTTAAGTGACTTTTATTATTATGTTATGAGAGGTGAAAAAAGTGTTTTTTGTGATAATGGCGGCGTTACTTGTACTATCTGCAAGGATCGCCTTTGTATATAAAAAGAATATTCTGGATATTATCGCCCTTTCATCAGCAGGACTTATGATGCTGATGTATCTGCTGTCCTTCTTCAGAGGACTTAAGCTTACAGGACCTTTGGCAGCTGTGGTTATTGTAGCAGTACTGGCATGGACAGCGCTTTCTTCCCGTAAGGGATCTGGCTTTGGAAAAGAGCTTTTTGCCGTGGGAAAAGAGCTGCTGAACCCTGTAGTGATCCTGTTTGTGTTGACGGTTACCGGTGTTGGCTTTGCTATTTCAGATCATATTTTTACCTGGTGGGATGACATCAATTTCTGGGCCGCTGATGCTAAGCAGCTTTTCTTTCTAAATGGATTTCCTGGAAAGTATGGAAATGCTTCCCCTGAGTTTGGGGATTATCCTCCTGTTACGTCACTGGCCAAGTGGCTGTTTTTACAGATCAGTCCCAGGAAGTACAGAGAAGGCCTCCAGTTTGTAGGATACTTTTGGATAAACGGAGTATTTCTTTTGCCCCTTCTTGCAAGAATGCAGGAGGCCATAAATGGAAGTGAATTGAAAAAGCCCGGTAAGCTACTGGCTCAGATCCTTTCCTTTGCGGCAGTAATGCTTCTTCCCGGAGTTTTCAATGGGATTATCTATTATGGAACCCCTTCAGATATTACCATGGCGATCATTTATGGTGCGCTTCTTTTGACTATATATGACCAGAGTGCCCATGGGAAGATCTTTTATTATGTGAGGATAGGGCTTTTTGTGGCTGTTCTGCTTCTTACGAAGAATGTGGCAGCGGAGTGGGCTTTGTTTGCTCTTGTTTTCTACTTTGTAATGGCAAAGAGAGAAAAGTACATCTGGCTGTCGGTTCTTGGGGGAGGAGCTGCTCTTGGAAGCTGGCTGATGTTCTGCCTCCTTAACAGGAGAGTTGCAAAGCTCACGGGAGAAGGCATAAGGATGGCCACCTCCGGCAAATACAGAGCTCCTGAAAATACTTTGGATAAGATGAGGTACTTTTTTGAGGGATTTGCAAGGCAGCCCATGCATGCAGACCACAACCTCACGCTGGATCTTTCTACAGGATTTGCGGTGGTACTTATATTTGCGGCAATAGCTCTTTTGTACTATAGAAATATACTGGGGCGGCACGAAGTTAAAAGGATAGCTGTCTTCACACTGCTAACAGGCATTCTTACCTATGGGATAGTGTTTTTTGCCCATATCTCCATCTTTCAGGGAGAAGTGCAGTACCTTGATGCCTATGCCATGGCTGTTTCCATAGCCAGATACTGTGCGCCTTTTTCCATCGGAACTACTTATCTTTTGATGGGAATTTTGTTTGGAAGGCTGCGGGCTAAGGGAAGCAAGGAGTTTCTTGGAGGACTGGCAATATGTCTTTTGCTGATATTCGTAACTGCGGATTATGCCGGTGCCTGGAAATATCTTTACGGATATCGCGAGACTCTTTCTGAGGATCAGGCCTACTATGACGACATGGTGGGGGATGAAGGCAGGGAGCTTTTGCGGGCTGTGGATGACAGCCAGTACTGGGGAAAGCGCATCCTGGTGCTCAGGGACGGACACAGCTACTACTGGGTACATAATGCTTATATTAGTAAGAGTGCATCTCCTGTGGCGTTGGTGTATAATGAATTTCTTACTGAGTCAGATACGGCGGAGACTATGATCCAAAAGATAAAAGAAAGTCACGCTTCATCTATTTATGTGGAGGATGGCGAAGGGATTTCCCGGAAGCTGTTCTCTGAGGTCCTTTCGGATGATGGTTTCGAGCCCGGAAGAGTATATAAGACAGAAGGAATAATTTACTGATGAGCAAGATCATACCGGTGGTTATACCGGCCTATGAGCCTGATGAAAAGTTAATAGCCCTTATGGACGAGCTGGTGCAGGCTGACCTTTCACCGGTTGTTGTGGTGGATGATGGCTCAGGAAGAGAGTACGACGAGATTTTTTCCTGCGTTAAGGAAAAGGGAGCAGTGCTTCTTCGTCACGCTGTGAACATGGGAAAAGGCAGAGCTTTGAAGACTGCCTTTAACTTCTGCCTGAACGAATACGCTGATCTTCTGGGAGTTGTGACGGCGGATTCTGATGGGCAGCATCATCCTGAGGATATCAAAAAGTGCATGGATGCCCTTGCCCAGGAGAGCGATGCGCTGGTTCTTGGAGTAAGGGATTTTGATGAATCCGGAATTCCTGCCAGGTCTGTTTTTGGAAACAAGGTCACCAGTGTGGTCATGAAGTTTTTGACCGGTATTTCCATCAGCGATACCCAGACGGGGCTTAGGGGAATATCTTCCGAGTTTATGAAATTTCTTTTGACAGAAAAGGGCGAGAGGTTTGAATTTGAGACCAACATGCTCATGGATGCCAAGGAACTTGGAATCAGGATAAAAGAAGTACCTATTAAAACTATTTATTTAGAAGAAAACAGATCAAGTCATTTTAATCCTATCAAGGATTCCATCAGGATATATGCCATATTTTTTAAGTTTTTGTTCTCTTCACTTTCATCAAGTGTGGTGGACATAGTTCTTTTTGGACTTTTTTGCTCTCTGCTTCGGAATACGAACCCTGTGATCGGATACATTATGCTGTCCACGATCCTGGCCAGAGTGATCTCAGCCATATATAATTTTACGATCAATTACAAGGTTGTATTTAAAGGAAAGGGAAACAAGGGACGTGCTGCGGTAAAGTACATCATTCTTGCTGTATGCATCATGCTTCTTTCCGGAGGATTGGTAAGCTTTTTCCATACTCTTTTGCCCATGGCGCCTGAGTTTGCAGTGAAGATTCCTGTGGATGCAGCTCTTTTCCTGCTGAGCTTTTTTGTGCAGAGGGAAATTGTCTATAAATAGCCGAAAAAATATGTTGACGCGGATAAACGTCTATGATATATTAGACAAGCGACAAGATTTATGTCTATTTTTTTTGCCCTTATTTATGGGAATTTACGTAAAAAACGCGGAGGTAGAATAATGCGTACAAGAATTACATTAGCATGCACAGATTGCAAGAACCGTAACTATGACACAACAAAGGATAAGAAGACACATCCTGA
>CAMVRW010000103.1 GCA_947169985.1 uncultured Butyrivibrio sp.
TGCTCAAGATACGGCGCTGAGCTGGAAAAATCTCTTTTGAAATATCAGCTGGAGTACCTGGCCTATGGGAAGGACAGTGACTGGGGGAACCTTGAGAAGATGGCGGAGAAGCTTCTTTTTATCAGGGAGGCCTCCAATATGATGTATCTTTTCAGTTGTCAGGAGAAGGTAAACGAGGCGGAGCTGGTGGCAGCAGCCCTTTCTGCAATCCTGTTTGTTCCGGAGCTCAAGGATCCGGTGAAGTATTCAATCCTATTTGCCTGGACCTTTGCGGAGTCAATTTCCGATCTGAACATTCTCTTTTCAGGAGGAAGGGTTCCTTTGTTTAAGAGTGATTCGACCTGGAGGCTTGGGCTTTTGGAAATGTTGAATTTCAGGGCTTATCTTGGTGGAGGTGATCTTGGAGAGGGACTTAGGTATGAGGACTATCTAAGGACAAGGCTCTTTCTTACAGATCTTGAGACCAAGACTTTGCGCCTGGCGGACATTATTGAGATGGATGTGCGAAAAACTGTGGGGAACAGCCTTTTTATGCTGGATCACTGCCTTGATACCTTTCGGGCAGAGATCACAGTCGGGACAAAATATGGATATGAGGCCAGGATAGAGAGGATTTATGGATATGAGGAGTAACCACAATGCTTTCCGGGCTTCCATGACAGTGGAAGCCTCGATTGCCCTTCCCCTTTTCATCTTTTTCTTTGTGAACATCATGGTGGTCTTTAACATTGTGAAGGTTCAGTCGGACATGGAAGCGGCGCTCCACCAGACCGGGAGTGAAATGTCCCTTATGGCTTTTGACTTACGGCTTGGGGAGGGACTTCTTGGGGACTATGAAGGTTCAGGAGTAGATACTGTTGCAGGAGCAGGCGGTATCATTTTTGCAAAAGAAATGATAAGGGATTACCTGGGAAAGGGCATTGAAGGAAGCTGCGTAAAGAATGGATTTGACGGTATCAGTTTTATCAATTCCAGAGTGCTTCTTGGAAATGACTACATAGACCTGGTGATGGACTATAAGGTCCAGCCGATGATCCCCATCGTAGGCTTCAAGGAATTTCCAGTAGAATCACGATTTTTCGGCCACGCCTGGACAGGATATGACATCGAAGCAGGCTTTGGAGAAATGGAAAATGAGGAGGAAATGGTGTACGTAACAGAGCATGGGGAAGTTTATCACAGAAGTGTTGACTGTGAGCATCTTCACATCAAAGCCAAAAGCGTTGATATGAGGGATCTTAAGTCGCAGCGGAACAAGGATGGAAAGATCTATTATCCCTGTGAATACTGCGGCGAAGCTATAGGAGCAGGAAATGTGTTTATTACAGGATATGGGGAGAGATACCACAGCAGTGTAGGCTGCCCTGGTCTGAAAAGAAAGATCTATACAATTCCGATTTCCCAGGTAGGGAGCAAAAGGCCCTGCAGTACCTGCGGTTAATAAGTAGAAGAAAGGCGATAAGATGACTATTGATATATGCATTTTGATACTTATGTTGATTGGTTCTGTGGTGGATATAAGAAAACAGGAAGTACCAATCCGGGCCCTTGGGGCTGGAATACTTTTATCAGGAATAAAGGTGGCAATGGACGTTATTTCCGGTTCCTTTGATCCGGTGGGCATTGCTCTTTCCCTTATCCCAGGCGCAGTGTTTCTTATTTTGGCTTTGGTTACGGGACAGGGAGTGGGATACGGAGATGGCCTTATGCTCCTTTGCATTGGACCAGCTTTTGGGTTATACAGACTATCCCTTGGGCTATTTATATCTCTTTTCATCTGCAGTATGTTTTCGGGAATACTTCTTTTAATGAAAAGAGCTAAGGGCGGGACCAGGATTCCCTACATACCCTTTCTTACTATTGGAATGGGGGCGATGATCTTTGCGCAGATTTAAAGGCTATATGACACTGGAGGCTTCGCTGATCATTCCCATGGTCCTCTGCGTCTTTGCACTTTTGATCTACTTTTCATACTATTTGTATGGAAGGTGCATTCTCTCACAGGATGCGTATGTACTGGCCTTTAGGGCAAGCGTGGAAAACTCTTCCCAGTGGAAGGATGACCCTGCGGGATACGTGGCCCAGAAAGCAGCCAGACAGGCGGGGAGTAAATACTTTGGTAGCTCTTTTCCCAGCTTCGATACAAGCATCCAGGGGAAAGAGATCCGGGTAAAGGGACGAAGCAGAGCGAGACACGCGGCCATGGGAAGATATTTTTTAAAGCCTAAGGGCAGTTGGGATTATGAGGCAGAAGGAAAAGCCAAAAGACGAAACTACTCATGCCACATTCGAATGGCAACCAGACTTAAGGACTTAGGAAAAGAGATTTTGAATTTAGGAGAATAGAGATGGAATATAAGTATTACAGAGAGTTAAAGCATAATTATCTTATTTTTGAAGAACCCGATAATAATGAGAACCCAGACAGATACCAGTACAAAATTGCAGAGAGCGGTCGCATCAAAAACCTTGTGCCCTGCACCGAGCGAAATATCAACGGGGAGAAGTATTTCTACTATGAGATTGGATCTATGCAGACTCTTCGTGACAGATTTGCTGTTAGCAGGATGGATCACAGGCAGCTTAGGGGGCTTTTTTTAAGCATAAAAGAGCTGCTGGAGGACCTTTCTGAGTTTTTGATGGGTGATGAAGGTCTGGTATTTAACGGAAGAGACATCTACACGGATCTTTCCACGGGGGAATACAGGTTTATCTTCTGTCCTTTTTATGACGAACAAAAGAGCTTTTCCGAGTTTTCGATGGAACTCCTTGAGATGGTGGATGAGACGGATGCCCAGGCCACTGAGATGGTATATAAGCTGTGTGAATTAAGCTCAGGCCAGGGGGATTTTATCTATCAGGTCATTGAGAATGTTCTGGAGGGTCAGGAGTCTTGTGAAAAAGAGGTTTTGAAATCCGGAATCATTATGTCTGGGGTGGATCAGAGCTTTGAAAGAAAGGATCAAGAGACCTTTGAGGGAGATTTTCAGGAGGAAGATAGCGAGTATGAAGAATTCGAAGAAAAGCCCCTGAAGAATAGCCGGTTTAAGAGAGCGGACAAGAGGCTCGGAGGAAAGTTTCAGATTCTTTTTGCCATGATGTTTTCAGCAATTCTAGGGGCTATGGTTTATATAAGGATGAACTACACCCTTACAAGTCAGGAAAATATGCTTTCGATTCTGGTCATGATGGTATCTGCTGTGACCGGAGGCATATCTTTAGCAGGAGGTTTTAAGGAGATGAAGGGAGCAAAGCTCATGGCTAAGGCGGATGAGGAGACAGATCCTTCAGAAGACTGCGAAGATGAGGAATTTGAATATAATGACCTGGCGGGAGATTTCGACTTTACGGAGAAAGGTCAGACCTTTAGAGAACAGATACGGGTGAGTGGACCGCTGCATACTCAAAAGACTGAATTTGAGTGTGGTGAGACGGTGGTTCTTGATGATAACTCAAGTGATGAGATAGCTCTTTTCAGCAGAAATCTGGATAAGACTGTCAGGATCGCATTGAGTGCGCTACCTGTTACAGTTGGAAAAATGGAGGGGTGCGTGGACAGGGTCTTAAGTGATAAGAGCATTTCAAGGATCCATTGCAGATTTATGGAGGAAGCCGGAAAGGTTGCGGTTCTTGATCTTGGGAGCACAAATGGGACCTATAGAAATGGAATCAGATTAAAGCCTCAGGAAAAGACTTTTATAGAACAAGGCGATGAGATCAGGATAGGGAGAGTATGTTTTGATTGCAGATAAATAGGCGAGTTTATGGTATAATATGGGTTATCAATGTGGAGGGGCACTCATGAAGATCAATATCTATTATGGTGGACGGGGGATCATCGACGACCCGACTCTTTTCGTTATTTCACAGATTACAACAGTATTACAGGAATTAAATGTCAAGGTTCAGCAGTATAACCTTTACGAGCAGCGAAATGGCATAACTGCCCTGCCTAACACCCTAAAGGATGCAGATGGTATCATTCTTGCATCTACCGTGGAGTGGTTTGGCATTGGCGGTTATATGATGCAGTTTCTTGATGCCTGCTGGTTGTATGGCGATAAGGACCGCATAAAAGAGATCTACATGGCTCCGGTTGTCATGTCTACAACTCACGGAGAGAGGGAAGGCATGATGAGCCTTGCAGCTGCGTGGGAGATGCTTGGAGGACTTCCCTGTGATGGAATGTGCGGATATATAGCGGACACCACCAAGCTTGAAAACAGCACCGAGTATGCCAAGATAATCGAAAAAAGGACCGAGAACATCTATAGGACCATCAATCAGAAGATGCCAGTATTCCCTGCCAGCAATCAGGCTGTCATCAACAAGGTTGGCGTTGCCAACAGTATAGACCTGACGCCTCAGGAGTCTGAGCAGTTGTCGGAATATGCTTCAGATGACAAGTATGTTCGTAAGCAGAAAGAGGATCTACAGGAGCTTGCCAGCATCTTCAGAGATAAGATGGGACAGGATGAAGCTTCCGGTAATTCAGAGGAGTATGTTAAGACTCTGAAAAAAAAGTTCACCCCTGTAGCAGGAGTATCTGCCAAGTATAAGATTTCTTTTTCTGATAACGGGAAGCTTAGACCTATCATAATTGATGTGGATAACAGCAAGTGTGATTGCCGGTTGGGAGACGAAGAAGGATGCGACGTTGTTCTCACGGCGGATCAGCGCACTTTCGAAGATATATTAGGCGGTCGTATGACCTTCCAGAGGGCATTCATGGCCGGGAGTATAAAGCTAAAGGGAGACTTTAAGCTCCTTAGAAGTATGGACCAGCTTTTTGACCTGATGGCTGAATAAGTGGAGACAGGGCGGATGCAGGATAATAGCTCACCTGATGAGGGATATTGGCATACTCAATCTCAAATATATAAACATGCCTATATATGCATGATCCTGTTGGCAATCAATGTGATCATTTTTGTTCTCAGTGGGACTTTCTTTCATCAATTCTATGAAAATGGAGCCATGGTAACTGAGCTCGTCTTGAAGAGAGGAGAGTTCCACAGGCTTTTTACGGCCATGTTTATCCACTCAGATGTAAATCACCTTATGAATAATATGATAATGCTCTTTTTGGTGGGAGCTATTGTTGAGAACTACACCGGGCATGTCTTCTTTTTTACCTTATATGTATTGTCTGGGATTTTTGGTAATGTCATATCCATGGGACACGAAGTTCATTTTAACCTGAAGTATATTTCTGTAGGCGCAAGTGGTGCCATTATGGGAATTGTGGGCTTTGTGGTCATGTGGATCATCATAAACTGGAAGTCGTTTGCTAAAAGCAGAAATGTGATTTTCCGACTGGCGATATTGGCGGTGTTTATATTTGAAGCGGTCACCTTTCAAAAAGGGGCCAATACTACAGCTCATTTTGGTGGATTACTTACCGGTATGGTAATGGGATTTATCAACATTATAATTTTCCATAATAAAAAGAAGATGGAGGGACTGGCGTAATGGATAACTGTATTTTCTGTAAGATTGCAAAGGGAGAGATCCCGTCAAACACTATTTATGAGGATGATTCCTTCAGGGTGATCCTTGATAATGGTCCTGCTACGAAGGGCCATGCTCTTGTGCTTCCCAAGGAGCACTATGCTGATCTTTTTGAGATTCCAGAGGATGTGGTTGCCGGAGCAGTGAAAGTGGCTAAGAAGGTTGCTTCCAATATGAAAGAAAAGCTATCCTGCGATGGACTTAACCTTGTTCAGAACAATGGAGAGGCAGCAGGACAGACGGTGATGCATTTCCATCTGCATATTATTCCAAGGTATGAAAATGATGGCCAGCACATTCTGTGGAAACCAACAAGCCCTTCAGCAGAGGAGCTTACAGCTGTTAAAGAGACAATACTTGGAGCCTGAGCAGGAGAATTTATGCGGGAATTAAATGTTTCAGAAGTGACCAGGGCGGTAAAAGAGCTTTGTATAGAAGCAAATCATGAACTCTCTGAAGATATGGTCAATGCGCTTAAGGAAGCGCAGACCCGGGAGGAGTCACCACTGGGGAAGCAGATCTTTGCGCAGCTTGGTGAGAACCTTGATATAGCAAAAAACGACAGGATACCTATATGTCAGGACACGGGAATGGCTGTGTTCTTTGTTAAGATTGGCCAGGATGTCCACTTTGTGGGAGGTGATCTGACTAGTGCTATCAATGAAGGCGTAAGACAAGGTTACACTGAGGGCTTTCTTAGAAAGTCAGTTGTATCCGATCCACTTATAAGAGAGAACACTAAGGACAATACTCCTGCGGTGATCCACTATGACATTGTACCCGGAGACACAGTCAAGATAACTTGTGCGCCAAAGGGCTTTGGAAGCGAGAACATGAGCAGAGTATTCATGCTAAAACCTGCAGATGGCGAAAGTGGAGTAAAGGATGCAATTCTCATGGCGGTAAAAGATGCTGGCCCTAATGCCTGTCCTCCAATGGTTGTAGGTGTAGGTATCGGAGGGACTTTTGAAAAGTGCGCCCAGATGGCGAAAGAGGCACTTACCAGAAGTACCGGAACCAGTTCTCCTGTTCCACACATTGCAGATATGGAAAAAGAGCTACTGGAGAGGATCAACAAGCTTGGTATCGGTCCGGCAGGACTTGGAGGACGGATCACAGCCCTTGCAGTCAATATAAACATCTATCCCACGCATATAGCCGGACTTCCTGTTGCTGTGAACATATGCTGTCACGTAAACAGGCACGCAAGCGTAACACTATAATAACTTGATTCTTCTATATATAGTAGAAGCACAACAAAAGGATTCTAAATGAACGTAGAGATAAACGCGCCTATTGATAAAAAAGCATTATCGGAATTAAATTCCGGAGACATGGTCTTCATCTCAGGGACTATTTATACAGCAAGGGATGCAGCCCACAAGCGCATGGCTCAGGCGCTGGCTTCCGGGGAGGATCTTCCCATAGATGTTAAAGATAACCTCATATATTATATGGGACCATCTCCTGCCAGAGAAGGAAGACCAATCGGATCCGCCGGCCCAACGACTGCAAGCCGCATGGACAAGTATGCGCCTGCGCTTTTAGATCTTGGCCTTGGGGGCATGATAGGTAAAGGGAAAAGAAATAAAGACGTAATAGACGCTATGATAAGAAATGGAGCAGTTTACTTTGCGGCCATTGGAGGTGCAGGAGCGCTTCTTTCAAAGGCAATAGTTGAATCAGAGGTTATAGCTTATGATGACCTCGGAACAGAAGCTATAAGGAAGTTAAAGGTTGAACGCTTCCCTGCTATTGTGGTCATAGATTCCAAAGGAAACAATCTTTACGAGACAGCTATTCTTGAATACCAGGAAGAATAAGGCTTTTAAGTGTTTTTGATGCAAGTTTTTCAGCATGGCGTTGACAAAGAGACTTCTAGTTTGTATAATTACATTTGCGTTTGTTGATTGAACGCGTATCACTTTAACCAAACATTGGTAGAGGGATTCAGGCATGGAGAAATACTCAAGTGGCTGAAGAGGCGCCCCTGCTAAGGGTGTAGACCGTTTACGCGGTGCGCGGGTTCAAATCCCGCTTTCTCCGTTTAGCAAATGGCTCCCAGGATGAAGATCCTGGGAGTTTCTTTTTCCTCTTTTGTGGGTAGTGTGTTATCAACCACTAAAGATAGGGATGTTTGCACAACCTTTTTCCATATTTTGTGGAAAAATAGAAATTCAAAAATTTCTAAAAAAGGTGTTGCATTTGATATCCCCCTTTGCTATAATAACTTTTGCCCGCTCGAAAAGGCGGCGCAAAACCGCAGAAATAAGCGGTTTTCAAAAAACTTTCTAAAAAGTTTAAAAAGTTGTTGACAGATGATTCGCAACGTGATATTCTAAATGAGTTGCGGCAAACGGAAGCAACAAACAAGCACCTTGACAAATAAACAGTAATGCAACCCTGAAAAATTC
>CAMVRW010000104.1 GCA_947169985.1 uncultured Butyrivibrio sp.
GTACCTGATGAGCTTGGATTTACGGATGCGCAAAAAGAGCGTGTTGAGCTTCTTATGCTTACCTATGGCAATAGGAAATATCTTTTCGGCGAAGAAGATTATTACAATACGGATGATACTCACCCGGGGGACAGTGACGAGCATCATGTTCCAGGAGAATATCTTTCTGATGAAGAATTCGCAAGGATGCTTGCAGAGGCAGAACGTTATCTTGGCGTTCCGTATGTTTGGGGAGGCTACAGTCCTTCGGGATTTGACTGCTCAGGATTTGTAAGTTGGGTCATAAACCATTGTGGGAACGGATGGAACTTCGGAAGACTTACTGCAAACGGGCTGAGGGCAAGAACAGACTATGTTTCTCCGTCAGAAGCAAAGCCTGGGGATCTTATCTTTTTCCAGGGAACGTACGACACAGCTGGAGCTAGCCACGTTGGCATCTATGTGGGCGGTGGCTGGATGATACATGCAGGTAATCCGGTCCATTATTCAAATATCAATACACCATACTGGCAGAGTCATTTCCTGGAGTATGGACGTATACCTTAAGGAGGATGAATATGTTTGAGAGGTTAACAAGAATAAGGGCAGAACATGAAAGGAATACTGCCCGTTTTGAGGAAGCCAGGGCAAGGATGGAAGAGAGCGCTGCAAAGCTAAAGGAAGAAGAGGCAACAGCACTTGTCGGACTTGCTGAAAAGGTGAAAATGACACCTGAGCAGCTGGCAGAATATCTTGGAGTAAAGGATGAAAAGCCTTCCGCTCCAAAGAAGAAAAAGGAAGCAAATAACAAAGTTGATTCTGGGAATCCTGTAAAAGACAGTGACGACCATGGAAAAGAAAACGAAGAGAGTGAGGATATTTTAAATGAAAGCTATTAAGTTAATAGGTGCAAGAGTTAAGACTCTTGGTGTATCGGTGGCTCTTATGGGGTCACTTTTTTGTTTCAGTCCTGTGACTGCTTTTGCCGGAGGACCAGACTGTATCTGTGAGGATAAGTGTACAGAGGATAATGTAAATCCTGACTGTCCTATCTGCAAAGAAGACTACCGCAACTGTGAGGGCAAGGATCCTGTTATCGAGGAAAAATGGGGACCACTTACTCCCGATGGCAACATGGAGCTTGTTGATGATTACGGTTCCCTTGAAGCAGGTGGCAAGCAGTTCATAACAGTCATGACCAAGAACGGCAACTATTTCTATATCATCATTGACCGCGATGATGACGGAAACGAGAAGGTTCATTTCCTGAACATGGTTGATGAGTCAGATCTTTTATCACTTATGGATGATGACCAGGTCGCTGAGTATATCGCAGTGACAGGAAAAGGTAAGACTGAGGAAAAGGAAGAGGAGAAAGCTCCTGTTGTGGCACCGGAGCCGGAACCTGACCCTGAGCCGGTAGTTGAACCTGAGCCTGAGAAGGAACCTGTGAATGTAAACGGAATCATGGCGATCATTCTTATTATCGGTCTTGGTGCTGCAGGAGGCTTTGTGTATTACATGTCCACCAAAAACAATAAGAAGAAGCAGAACGGAGTGGATCCCGATCAGGATTACACAGATCAGGATTATCTCGACAGTATCGGTACTGATGATGGTGAGGACTTTGAAACTGAGGATGATATTCAGGAAACGGAAACCTCAGATGAAGAGGAGGATGAGTGATATGGCCAGAAAGTCCAGATATGTCGCTTATGTGAAAGCTGTGAGAAGAGCAGAGAAAAAGGAGTCAAAGGATGGAAAGAGAAGACAGGTTAAAGCAGCTGACAGACCAGCTAACTGATGGCGTGAAGGCGGTACGTGACAGTGGGGAGTATAAAAAACTCCTCGCTGTCATGGCAAAATTTCCGCACTATTCCATGAATAACTGCATGCTCATTGCAATGCAGAGACCTGATGCTACTTTATGCCAGGGATTTGATGGATGGAAGAAAATGGGCCGCTATGTGAAAAAAGGTGAGAAGGGCATAAAGATCATTGCCCCGGCTCCATATACAGTGCAGAAGGAAGTGGATAAGCTTGATTCGAACGGAAAGCCTGTAATCGACTCTGATGGTGAGCATGTGAAGGAAACAAAAGAATACCAGGTTATGGGATTTAAGGCTGAGACCACTTTTGATGTTTCACAAACAGATGGAAAAGAGCTTCCAAAAATCGGAGTGGATGAGCTCAAAGGCGAAGTCGATAAATATGAACTTATGATGGGAGTTCTTAAGGATTTAAGTCCTGTTCCGATTGGCTTTGAGGATATCAAGTCAGGGGCAAAGGGGTATTACCATACTTCTGAGAAGAGGATTGCGATTCAGAAGGACATGAGTGAGCTGCAGACAGTAAAGACATGTCTTCATGAAATCACGCATGCCATGCTACATGCTGATGCACCTAAGGAGATCAGTAAGAGCAGGAAAGAGCTGGAAGCGGAAGGAACAGCATGCATTGTACTAAAGTACATGGGATATGATACGGACGCATACAGCTTCCCATATCTTACCGGTTATACAACTGATGCTGATATGAAGGAGCTTAAGGATTCCCTGAATATTATCAGGAGAACTTCTTCAAAGATCATCACAAAGATAGAGGATGAACTCAGTAATATCTACATGGAGAGGCATCCTGAACTTGTGCCAGATAATGAACCGGCAAGAAAATCCTCGGAAGAAACTGAGAAAGAATCCAGCTCCAAACAGGACAACATGGTTAAGCCCGAGGATAAGGATGACTGGCCGCTTGCAGATGAACCAAAAGAAAAGGTAATAGCAGAGAGACGGATTCTTGGAACAGTACGCATCTTGCCCGATGGTGCTGGAGGAAAGAAACCGTCTCTTTTGGATTCACTGAAAGTTGAAAAGGAAAAAATCAAAAATAAACTGGCTGGAAATGCCGGTAAAGATGAAAAGGGGGTAGCAATCTGATGGGAAAGATTAAGAATCATGAAAAATATTTGGAACTGCTCGAAGAGAATTACTTCATGTTAAAGGTGATAAAGACCTCTGAAGATACAGTTTATCTGTTTGAAGATTCTATGAGAAATATAGCTGATTCACTTCGTATCATAAAAAAGGAACTGGAATGCTTTGGCGATGTATCGGATTTGCTTGATAAGGTAGAAGACCTTGTAGAAAGCCTGGAAAGTACAGCCCACTCTATGGCGGAAGCGTATATGATGCTTGGTGAGATTATAGAAGATGATGAGGAGGAGAGCTGATGGGAACACCTGAAGATGATGGATGGATCAATGCCGAAGATTATGACGGTTATATTCCATTCGAGAGTGAAGAAGAAAATGAAAAAAGACTTGCTGCACTGAGACAGAGAAAAGCTGCAGAGGGTGGCGGTGATGAGCTTCCGTTTGGGAACTTTGAAGATGGCAGCGGAACTAAGCAGGTCTATAACAGTGATGATATTGTAGGCGATTGTCCTGCATGTGGCACTCATGTTATCGAGAGGGAGAAGGGATTCTTCTGTGATAACATGGAGTGCCATTTTGCTCTATGGAAGAATAACAGATTTTTCCAGGCAATCGGTAAGGAGATGACAAGAGAGGTTGCTGATGACCTCTTGAACTGCGGAACAGTTAAGCTGGAAAACTGTGTTTCCAAAAGAACCGGTAATAAGTTCAGCTGTTATGTTGACCTGACACTTGATGAGGAAGAGAGGCCTCACTTCGAGATCCGATTTCCAAAAAGGAAGCAGTGAAGGGAGTGATGTTGTTATGGAAAGAATGACAGGAACACCGATAGAAAAGTGGGATGATGTCAATGGAACAGTCTATTCTCAGACTCAGAATGCAGATGTTGTCCAGGATAAAAACGTTATGCCCATGATAACGGGTGACATCTCACAGGGAGAACGTTTTACACAGCTCCGTGAACAGACTGGCATGAACAGAAAAGAGTTTGCTGAATATCTTGATATTCCATACAGGACCATGCAGGACTGGGAGCGTGATGTCAGGACAATGCCTTCATATGTTTTTGCTCTTATAGAGTATAAGGTGAGAAATGAGTTTGGCATAAAGCTTCCCCAGGAACTTGATCCCAACACGATCGGAAACGTCAGAAGGGGACTCGAGGATCAGGTTGAGCAGAATGATAACAATCTGGATGGAATCATCAATAACGTTGTTAATGTAATTGATGATAACGCCAATGGAATCCCTGATGAAGATGAAAAGATATATGCTAGTCAGGCTGCTCAGGAAAAAGTCAGCGCTCCTAAGGTAACAGGCCATGAGAAAGAAGAGAAAACATCTCTTTTGAAAATGCTTCATGACTGTAAACCTGAGACGCCTGACAAACCATACAGACAGCTTGCTCCTGAACGGGTGCTTTGATATGGAAAAGAATACAGAGATTCATATCAGAATTTCCAAGTATGACAAGGAACGGATCAGGGCAAAGATGGAATCAGCAGGAGTAAAGAACCTGAGTGCCTATCTCATGAAGATGGCAATTGATGGTTATATCATTGTCCTTGATCTTTCTGATGTGAAGGAAGTTGTAAGACTCATGCGCATAAACAGCAACAATCTTAATCAGTATGCCAAGAAAGCAAATGAGACCGGAAGCATATATCAGCAGGATATCCAACAGCTCAAAAATCAGCAGGAAGAAATATGGATAGCAGTAAAGGACATTCTTGCTCGCCTTGCTGCAATACAATAGTTTGATGGCCATGGGATTAGCAATAGTCTCATGGCCAGTTTTTTTGATTCCTTGAGAAAAAGCTGTTACAGGCTATATAATCATTAGTAGACCTGAATTTTAAACACATAAGGATACTGATGGCAGTGTGATGAAGAGGGCTTTTGTCTTATCATGGAACAGTTATCTTTTCTGACAGATGAATATGATGATCCACGCCCACCAATGATACTTAACTGGAATCTGTGGCATGGATGCACCAGAGCGAGCACAGGATGTCTCCACTGCTATGTGTATCGAAGAGATGAATCCATTGGCAAGGATCCGACTGTGGTATATAAGACAGATAATTTCAATCTTCCTGTCAGGCTTTTAAGATCCGGAAAGTATAAGGGTAGATATAAAGTTCCTTATGGGTCACACATATACACATGCTTTTCTTCAGATTTCTTCCATGCAGATGCAGACGGATGGAGAGATGATGCATGGGATATGATACATGAACGATCGGATTGTACATTTTTCATGATAACCAAAAGACCAGAGCGGATAGCAGAGCATCTTCCCTCCGGATGGGGAGAAGGATGGGAGCATGTCACCATAGCTGTTACCTGTGAAAATCAGGAGATGGCAGATAAGAGGCTTCCAATATATTTATCTATTCCGATGTGTCATCATGCAGTTATGATCGAACCGATGCTTACAGCTGTAGACCTGAAACCATATATAGAACAATACAGGAAAACGGATGGGAGTTCTGTCATTGAAGAGGTTTCTGTGGGTGGCGAGTCAGGAGCTCTAGCAAGAGTATGTGACTACGAATGGGTCGAAAGCGTTCAGAAACAGTGCAAAGAGAATGGGATATCATTTTATTATCACCAGACTGGGGCGAAGCTTATAAAGGATGGCAGACTTTATAATATTCCAAGAAAGCTGCAGCATATCCAGGCACATAAGGCAGGGCTGGATATCTGAGCAGATAAAGGCAACGTTTCATTTATCAACATCAAAGGTAGGAGGTAGAGAGAATGAAGATTGTGATTTTAAACGGCAGTCCGCACCCGAATGGAAACACAAAAGCGTTAGTGGATGCATTCACTAAAGGTGCAGAGAGTTCAGGGAATGAAGTTGTGGAATGCAAGGTTGGAAGCATGAACATCAAGGGATGTCTTGGATGTGAATACTGCCATACAAAGGGCGAAGGAAAGTGTGTTCAGAAAGATGACATGGAGAAGGTATATCCTGAACTTGCAACAGCCGATGTAGTTGTATTTGCATCACCCGTCCATTATTTTGCTGTCTCAGGACAACTCCAGTCAGTGATAGCAAGATTTTATGCACCAGGTAAACCTAAGGCACAAAAATATGCAATACTTCTCAGTTCCGCTTCCCCTGATGTATATGCCGGAATAGAAGGACAGTACAAGAGCATGCTCGGATATTTCAAGGCAGAGGATCTTGGAATAAAGGAAGTATATGGTGATGCCAACAAGTCTGAGGCAACGCTTGCAGACATCGAAGCTTTCGGAGCATCCATAAAGTAAAAAGGTAATAGTACAGAATTAAATACATGAAATGGTTAAGTGCAACTCTTCGGAGCTGCACTTATTTTTTGGAGAAATATAATGGCAGCAACAAGACTAATAGCATTACATCATACCAAAGGCAGGACTCTTCATAAGTGTATCAGCGAGAGAACTGATTATGCGATGAACCCTGACAAAACAGGAGATGGTACTTATGTGACTTCATATGCATGTGATCCGAAGACAGCCAGTGAGGAATTTCTTTTGTCCAAAAGAGATTATGAACAGATAACAGGGCGGAAGAGAAAAGATGATGTCATAGCATATCAGATCAGGCAATCGTTCCGCCCAGGAGAAATAACCCCGGAGGAAGCAAACCGCATCGGTTATGAAACAGCCATGAGATTTACAAAAGGAAATCACGCGTTCATCGTAGCGACTCATACTGATAAAGCTCACGTCCATAATCATGTGATCTTCAATTCCACTACACTGGACTGTCAGAAAAAGTTCAGGGACTTTCTTGGATCTGGCATGGCGCTGGGACGACTCAGCAACATCATCTGCCTTGAAAATGGTTATTCCGTTATTGCACCAAAACCATATCACAGCAAGACAACCTATATCCATGAGGACAGGGGCCCAAGCTTTCGTGATAAACTCCGTGATGCAATAGACATAGCTCTTTCCAAAAAGCCAAAGACCTTTGATGACTTCTTGAAGGAACTAACCTTGCAGGGATATGAGATAAAGCGAGGCAAACATACATCTGTCAGAGGAAAAGGCCAGCAGCGTTTTATCAGATTCCGTTCTCTGGGCAAAGGGTATACTCAAGCAGACATTCTGAAGAAGATAGAAGGAGTGAGTAAAGGTGCTGATCTAAAATCAGAAAAGAAACCTGATTACAGAGATGACAACTTTGACCTTCTCCTTAATCTTCAGGACATCATTGCAAAGGGAAAAGGTCCCGGTTATGAGACCTGGGCTAAGAAGTTCAATGTGAAAAATGTGATGAAGGCTCTTATCTTTTTTCAGGAGCAGGGACTCAGAAGTTATGCTGAACTGGAAAAGAGAGCAGGAGATACAGCAGAGCGCTTTGACAAACTCAGTTCTGATATAAAGGGTTATGAAAAAAGACTGAAGGAGATTTCAGAGCTTCGAGGGAACATCATCTCCTATAGCAAGACAAAACAGATCTACACCCAGTACAGACAGTCGGGTTATAGCAAAAAGTTTTTTGCAGAGCATAAGGATGAAATCATGGCTCATAAGGCAGCCAAGGATTCTTTTAACAAGATATCCGGAAAGCTTCCGCCAGTAAAAGAACTTAACGCTGAGTATGAAGATGTCCTGGCAAAAAAGAAAGCTGCTTATGCAGAATACAAACAGGTAAAGAAAGAAATGCAGCTCTATCAGGTTGCAAAGTACGACATCGACAAGATACTTGGCATCGATGGTCAGCAGAAAGAAACAAAACATCAGGAACAGACTCGTTGATGTTCAGGGCACCGTTATCATGGCGGTGCCCATTTTTTTTCTCTGCCGGTAATCATCGGCGTTGTTTCCAGTAAAAGCTTCGAAGAAGCGTAGTCAGATTGCAAATCTGATGCGAGGGGATTGGGGATGTGCCCCAACAAGTGTGCAGGTTGTGGTCACACCTGCCCCACTTGCCGCGTAGCGACCGGGTTTACCGGGGATGGGGCAGGTGATGCTT
>CAMVRW010000105.1 GCA_947169985.1 uncultured Butyrivibrio sp.
AGACTCTGGGACTTGTAATCTTGTCCCTGTATCTTACTAAAGCCTATAAAGGACTATAAAAAATCCTCCGATAGCTTTTGGCTAACGGAGGATCTCTTTTTGTTAATTATTCAATTGTGAGGATATCAACGAATCCGGTTACCTCAAAGATCTCGTGGATCTCTTCGTTAACATTCTTGATCACCATTGAACCCTGCTTGTTCATAACCTTCTGAGCTGAAAGCAGAACACGAAGTCCAGCAGAAGAAATGTACTCAAGCTTTGAGAAATCAAACTTAAGATCCTCAATTCCGTTAAGTGCTGTCTTAAGCTCTTCATCAAGCTGTGGTGCTGTTGTTGTGTCCAGTCTTCCTTCCAGTGCGATAACAAGCTCTTTTCCATTTGCTGTTTTGTTGATAGTCATTTCATCCACCTCTCTTAGTATTATTTTATATCACAGACAATAGTTATATCAAGTCGATTTCCTTTAACTCCTACAAGAACATCCTTTGCCAGACTAGCAACAATGGATTTCTCCAGTTCATCCCAGGCAGCCTGTGCATGCTCCTGATCATCCTTGGCATCTTTAAGTGCATCCTTATACTCGTACAAGGACCACATGATTCCGGCATCTGCCATGCCCTCGATACCATTGTACATACCCATTGTTCCGTAATTAACTGCTCCGCCGCCGTACTCCTGCTGGAGTTTCATTACGTTGTTATAATTAAGAAGTCCGTTTTCGATGACATCTGCCACCTTATCCATGAAGCCCTTAACAAGGGTATTACCCTTCTGAGAAGCTACATCAAGGAGTCCTTCCTTCTTATCCTGGCTCATCTCTGTCTTACCTGTTACCCTAATGCAGCACTCATGTTTATATTTTTCAAACCAGATTGCTGCGTGGTAATCAGCTGTAAGAGCCTTGAGCATTCCAACTGTCTCTTCAAAGAGAAGCTTCATATGGACTGCATCCTTGGGAGTAAGTCCAAGATCTGCTATAAGCTCATCTGCCTTAGCGTAGATCTTATCATCCTTAATCTTGTCGCTGTCAACAAAAGTGAACTGAGTGGTAATCTCAGGAACTCTTGATCCAACAGTGCTGAGAGCCTCTGAGAAGTCCTTAGTCACCACCATGCTGACTTCGTTCTTATTAACACTGACTTCAATGTTGTCCGCAAGATTCGCTACCAGTGATCTCTCCAGATCATCCCAGGCTTCCTGAGAGTACTTGTCGCTCGCTCTCTTTTCCATTATCTTGGCCTGATACTCTTTAAGTGACCAGGTATTTTCCTCCAGCCCCTGCATGGAGAACATTGATTTTAATATACCAAAGAATCCTTCTTCGCTGGAATTGGTTCCGGTAGAAGATACAGAAATAAGCTCCTGCTGCTTCTCCTTATCCATGTGGTTATCTGATAACAGGTGAATTCGAGTTACTCTTGAATTACCCTCCAGCCAGAAATCCATAATTCCATGGCCAATGATAGACTTAGCAAGTCTTAAAACCTCTTCTGAGAGAAGTCTTAGCCGAAGAGCTTCCTTCTCCTTAAGGCCACAATCGAAGATGTAATCATCGATCAGCTGATTTGCGCCGTCCAGTCTGGCTTCTACGTCAGCAATCTTAATATGACTGGTTTCTACGTATCGCATAGCCCCCTCCTCATCTTTTTGTATATATCAATGTTATCACGTTTAACGTGAATTTGTTTATAAAAATTCCAAAAATATTACTTTGAGAGTGCTTTTGCTATATCTTCTTTCATATCAAGGGCTGCGGCTCTTGCTGCTTCACCGACTTTTCCATCAGCAAACTGCTTGTAGGAATCACTCTTCCATGCAGCAATTATGCCCCTTGAAGAGTTTACTATCGCTCCAAGTCCATCACTGTTAAAGAAGTGAACAAGGTCTTTTCCCTTTCCGCCCTGGGCGCCATAGCCGGGAACGAGAATATATGCATGAGGCATTATGTTCCTGAGGATCTTGCCCATCTCCGGATAAGTTGCACCAACAACAGCTCCCACATTACTGTAGGCTCCATCCATGGAATCCATTCCCCACTTCTCAACCTGCTCACCAACTATCTCGTAAAGTGGTCTTCCATCAATAAGTCTGTCCTGGAATTCACCACTTGAAGGGTTTGAAGTCTTTACCAGAACAAAGATACCTCTGTCATTCTTGTTACATACATTTATAAAGGGCTTTACTCCGTCAGAACCAAGGTAAGGGTTTACTGTAGCAAAGTCCTCATCAAATCCGGCAAAAGAGCTATCGCCGATCTGAACGCTTCCCAGATGTCCCACAGCGTAGGATTCTGAAGTAGATCCTATATCGCCTCTCTTGACATCGCCTATTACTATAAGTCCCTTTTCTTTTGCGTAATCTACAGTCTTTTTAAAGGTTATAAGTCCCGGGATTCCAAGCTCCTCATACATAGCTATCTGAGGCTTAACTGCCGGAACGATATCTGCGATATTATCAATTATCTCCTTGTTGAACTGCCAGAAGGCCTCTGCTGCGCCCTCAGGGTTCCTTCCCTTTTCCTCAAAACACTTTTCCTTAACCTTATCAGGAATAAAGTCCAGTTTGGGGTCAAGGCCCACAACTATCGGGGCTCCGGTCTTTTCAATCTTGTCTATCAGCTTGGAGATCATATATTTACACCTTCCTGTTTATATTTATTCTTCAATTCCAAAGAAGTCATCTATAGCCGCGATAAGCTTGTCCTTGGGCATAGATTTTAAAAGGTACTTAGCCGGTTTAAGGCCAACTACCTTCATGACACTTTCCTTGTCATCCTTTGCTGTAAGGAAGATGACAGGTGTGTCCTTGATCTTCTGGGTATTCCTTATTTCTTTTAACACGTCAGGTCCGCTCATGACCGGCATCTCATAGTCTAAAAGCACCAGATCAACAGGGTTCTGGGCAAGGAAGGTAAGGGCTATCTTACCGGAACTTGCCATATAGACATGATACTTGACCGAAAGCCAGGTCTTCATCATCCTGAGCATAGCACCA
The DNA here is from genome assembly GCA_947169985.1 of uncultured Butyrivibrio sp. Classification (GTDB taxonomy): domain Bacteria; phylum Bacillota; class Clostridia; order Lachnospirales; family Lachnospiraceae; genus Butyrivibrio. Next base: position 2,998 of record CAMVRW010000105.1, read on the forward strand.
TCATCATCAATGATAAGAATCTTCCTTCTAAGGCTCTCATCAACTGCACTATAGTTCACAGCCGTGTTGAGATGTCCAGCCAAAAGCTTAACATCCAACGGCCTTAAATAAGTTTCCTGGATCTTTTCCTTGCCAATATATAATGTGGCAAGCGTAAGTTCTTCATTGTTTCCAATGAGATAGAGAAGGAATCTTTCTGAATCGATCTGTTCATTGAGGTACTCAAAAACTGGTGAGTATTCTGAAGTAAGATCCCCAAGATAGAGCACATAAATATCGGGTTTATCGGCAATAGCTTCAATAGCACTTGGAGAGGGCTCCACTCTGATCACTTCGTAATCCTCTTTCTGCAAGCCCACTACAATGGCATTAACCATGAAGCTCTTCTGTATACCGATCAATAAAACTCTTTTATCCATAATTCCGCCTTTCATACTGTGTCTATTTTACAGTACAGTCAAAAGTCCGTCTCTGTCAACTGCCGCCAGAAGTTTTTTGACCTGATGATATTTCTCTCTGTATTCCTGTGGAATAGCATAACCATCAAGCATTTCCATGATATCGTCTGCACTGTCGAAATATGATGCGGACACAAATTCTTTTATTGATGCAAAAGCACCCTCAAGTTCCTCTGGATCTATCATAGGTTTATCTGCCTCATCTTCTTCAAACAGGGGCTGAAGTCTCTTTATATAGCTTCTGTACTGCTCTAAAAGATCCGGAGTCAGCTTTTCAATCTCATCCGCCTTGCCATTATTTCCGCAGCTCTCCAGATACTCTGCCATCTCGGAAAGTTCAAGAGCACCAACTGCCTTTGCAGAGCTCTTAAGGCCATGAACGTAGATAGTGTAATTCTTTATATTCTTCTCCTGCTCATACTTCTGAATAAGCCCGGACCTCTCGTCAATTGCCATCCAGAAGTCCTTCATTACCTGCTTAGCAGCCACAGCGGATCCGCATCTTTCAATGGCTGCGTGAACATCAATAGTCTTTATCTGCAAAAGCTCGTGAAGAACAGCCTTCTCCTCATCGTCTCCCTTATTATCTCCGTCCACATAGCCTTCATCTCCCGGGCGCTGAACAAGTTCTTTAGGAAGATAGAAAAGGATCATCTCCTCAAGCTTTGCAGGTTCAACAGGCTTTGACATATAGTTTGTAAAGCCTTCCTTCACATACATCTCTCTTGATCCAGAGATGGCGTTGGCTGTAAGAGCGATCACAGGTACATCCTTGTTGAGGTTATCCTCAAGCTCCTCCATGGCATGGAAGGTCTGAATACCGTCCATTTCAGGCATTCTGTGATCAAGGAATATGATGTTGTACTTACTGTGTCTGACCTTCTCAATAGCTTCCATGCCACTGGTGGCGGTATCAATATCAATCTGGGTCTGCTTAAGAAGTCCCTCTATTACTGTAAGGTTAGTCCTGGTATCATCAACCACCAGTATCTTGGCTTCAGGAGCGTGGAAGGATTCTCTGTAGCCTCCCACTTCCTCAAAGGACTCTTTTACCTTCCTTGCAAAGTCACCAATTGGCTCCCAGTCCACTACGTTCTGTTTTATGGCAAAAGAGAATTTGCTCCCCTTTCCATATTCGCTGGAAACTTCCAGCTTGGAATCCATCATGCCAAGAAGGCTGGTAACAATGCTAATTCCAAGGCCCGTGCCTTCGATGGTCCTGTTCCTTTGAAGATCAATTCTCTCGAAGGCGGAGGTAAGCTTATCCATATCCTCCTCCCTGATTCCGATTCCTGTATCCGTTACAGCCATCCGGATGATAACCTGATCCTGCGGAATCTCATCCAAAGACTCCTGCTCTACTTCCTCGTAGTCCACATCCAGATCCACTGATCCTGTCTCTGTGTACTTTACAGCATTAGTGATTATGTTGATGATACACTGCTTTATTCTGATCTCGTCTCCAAAGAGGATATGAGGGATCTTCTCATTAACATTTACATTCAGCTTAAGGTTCTTTTCCTTAGCCCTCATCTCAGACATATTGACGATATCGTTCATAAGGGAGCCAAACTCATACTCCACAGGAACGATCTCCATCTTGCCCGCCTCGATCTTGGAGAAATCAAGGATATCATTTATCAGGGCCAAAAGAGTTCTTCCCGAATTCTGGATATCTCTGGCATAGCCAAGAATCTCTTTATCCTTACTCTCTCTGATGATCATCTCATCAAAACCAAGGACCGCGTTGATAGGCGTTCTGATCTCGTGAGAGATATTGGAAAGGAATCTGGACTTGGCTTCATTGGCGGATTTTGCTATTTCAAGCTGATCCTCAATATTCTGTCTGGTCCTTACCAGATCAATGTACTCCACAAGCCTGTATACCGTAAGATCCACAGAGTGATAGAGTTCTTCTATCTCATCTCCTGTCCTGATATCCAGGTCGTGAACTCCCGTGACACTGGAGCTTAAAGACAAGTCGGCTGCATTGTAGATATCCGACATAGCCTTGGACAATAGTCTTATGGGTTTGGCAATTCGTTTTTGTGCATATCTGTTTGTAAAGATAGAAAGCGGAATAAGAATCGTCGAGATAAGCATTGCCAGACGGATGCTGAATTTAATACTTACAATGCTTCTTGCATCACCAGTCAGCATGTTGCTGAAATGGCTGGTTTCCTCCTGTGACTCTGTTAAAAGGCTCTGGCTCACAAGGGTTTCAACCCTGTCAGTGCTGTATACCTTCCTGTAAACAGACCTCTGGGCCGGGGCACTTACTGTATCATATTTTTGAAGTGTTGGAATAAGTGTATTGGATGCGATCTCCGCAAAGATTCCGATGATAAGTGCCTCAAGGGCAATTATCCTCATAACAACATTACCTATGCGGGACTTGCCTTCCACCACATACTTCTCGTCTTCGGTAAGAAGGCAAGACTTCACATAGTATATTCCATTCCCGGAGTATGTCAGGATATCTCCGGGAACGTACTTATAGATCAGATAGATTAAAAGACACCCCAAAAAGCAACCGGGCATCTCATTAAAGAAAAATAATATGATCTGCTTATAGGAAATGGTATAAATACCATAATCACTGAGTATCAGAAGGATGAAGCCCCAAAAAGCTCCAACCAGTCCCTGCATGAGTATGGTTGCCACAGGAACCATATACCACTTTGCAAACCATCTTCTCCTGGCCATAAGATCAGTCACACAGGCCACCAGAAGATAAACAAAGGTAAGGTATGAAAAGCTGCCGTAGACCAAGGAATTATGGACAAATACAATGACCACGCTCATCATAGCCGGAATAGCTCCGCCAACAGCAGCAACTATCATAAGAGGTAAATAACGCAAAGCATAGATCAGCCCTTCCAAACCAAGGCTCAGGTTGCTGCCCATGGTCAGTAGCTTATAGTTATACCTGATTATGTACATGGAAGTAAACAACACTACAAAAAAGTTGATTATTACCTTTGTTTTATACCGCTTATCACGAGTATTTCGAAACAGATCAAGAAGTACCATATTCGCCTCACTTTAAGTGAATCCAAATCCGGTTTACATGTGTCCATCTCTGTGCATTGAGAACTTATCCATAGGATAGTTCTTAAGGTTTTCCAGAACCTTTCTGTCATCTGCCTTTGAAAGCAGGGACTCTCTGGCTTTATTTATATCATTGATATTCTTATGTCTTGAAGGTCCGCCGACGCATCCTCCCGGACAAACCATACCCTCGATGAAGTCCTCAGGAAGTCTGTCCATCTTAAGAAGTGTAAGGGCCTTTTTACATTCCAGCCCGCCTGCTGCCCTAAGGAGTTTAAGGGATGAAGTATCTTCGCCTCTCTCCTGCATGCATTCAATAACTGCATTGGCAACTCCGCCGCTGGCCGCGAATCTCTTTCCCCAGATTGATGATTCCTGATAACCTTCAGGAACGGGCTCAAACTTAACATCCCTTGACCTCATTAAAGCTCTGAGCTCTCCGTAGGTCACAACAAAATCTGCATTGTTTGGAACTGATTTATCCTGTGCCTCAGACTTTTTAGCGATGCAAGGTCCGATAAATACTGTTACACATCCGGGTCTTGTGGCCTTTAAATATCTTGAAATAGCGCACATTGGAGATACGGTTGAAGACATGTTCTTCTCGTACTGCTCAGGGAAGTGCTTCTTAAGCATATTGATGAAAGCAGGACAACATGAAGTAGTCATCTTTCTGCCCTCTTTATAAGCCTCTGACCACTCAGCAGACTCATAGGCTGCTGTCATGTCTCCGCCAAGTCCGACCTCTACCATGTCTGCAAAGCCGATCTTCTTAAGACCTTCTCTTATGGAGCCCATGGAGATGTCCTCACCAAACTGGCCCTCTGTAGCAGGTGCGCACATTGCGATAACTTCTTTTCCTGCCTTGATCTCCTTGATGATGTCTACAAGGAAGGTCTTACTTCCGATAGCTGCGAAAGGACAGCTGTGGATGCAGTGACCACACTGGATGCACTTATCCTCATCTATCTTGCAGTAGCCGTACTCATCATAGGTGATAGCTCCTACAGGACAAGCCTTCTTACAAGGTCTCTCCAGATGAACGATAGCATTGTAAGGGCAGGCATTTGCGCACATTCCGCATTCCTTACACTTTGCAGGATCGATATGCATGTGGGTATCACCGGGAGTGATTGCTCCGAATTTACAGGAGCTAAGGCAGGCCTTACCCATGCAGAAACGGCAGTTATCAGTTACAGAATAAGCTGAGATAGGGCACTCATCACAGGCAGGATCAATAACCTGAACTATGTTGGTGGACCCGGGATTATAAGATGGAGCCTTGGCCTGTGCCAGTTTGATCCTCTGTCTTACAATCTCGCGCTCTTTATATACGCAGCAGCGGTACTCAGGCTTAGGGCCT
>CAMVRW010000106.1 GCA_947169985.1 uncultured Butyrivibrio sp.
GCCAAAGGAAATAAACACCGGCATCCTGTAGGCCTCCACAAAGTTATTTAAAAGCTCCTCCTTATTAGGCGCATCTGCCGGGGCAGCCTTATAAGCATCAAAGGCTTCCTTAAGCCGCTGACCGTATATGGGATCTGCAAAAAACGGTTTAAGCTCTTCTTCTGCCTGCGGAAGATTTGCAGGAACTCTGAGCTTTGTTTTGACATTTGCAAATATCTTATCTAATTTATAATACGACTCACCCTTTTCTTTGTCACGCTGTTTCCTCAGAGCCAGGTCATTTACCTCTACGCCATCATACAACTCCTCGATGCGGTCAACTAACAAAGACTCCGCTCTTTCCAGGTAGCTTTGCTTTGTATGGCCTATTCTCTGGATTACAATATCTTCCAACGCCTTAAGTTCTTCCTCGTTCTTACCCTCATCCTGAGCTTTCCAGAGAGCTCTTAGCGCTCCAAGTATATTAAACTCTGAATAGATATGCGCGAATTCTGTGGCAATGCCCAGCTTCTCCTCATATGGAATCTCGTTAAAGTGAGCTGCGTAATCCTGAACCTGCTGCTGTGGTGATCTGCCGTCTTTCTGCATGTTAAAGCCATGGTCAGTGAGTACCTGGTAAAATTTTGATATATCGAAAAATTTCGATCCAACAATACCATACTGCTGTTTTATCATTCTTTCTGAACTCAGCGTCGAGTCTATTAGTATTGAAGGATTCTGACTAAGCAGTGCGGCAAGGCTGTCGAAATCCTCATTGAAAATATTCTCAAGACTGTTTCTAACGCCTTCATTACGACTCTTAAGCAGCGGCCTTAGATCTTCTTCCTTGTCAGATAAAACTGCAATCTTCATATTGCCCGCAGCACCTGCATCTTCATTGATAGTCTTATCAAATTTTGACTTTACATCCAGTATTGTTGCATTCTGAGCAGTCTGAAGCTGTCTTAAGATTTTTTGCATTTCTATGACTTCCTTGTTAAAGGAGTCAAGAGTATTCATAAGTCTTATCTGGCACTGCTGGAAGCCGTAGATAGCCGGCGGAAGCTCAAATCCCAGTTTCTGCGCCCTTACAAGAGCAGCTGCTATCCTCTCAGCACTGGAATGATAGTCTCCAAGCTTCATTACCTCAGAAAATACAGCCTGCAGCTCATCCTTCTTTGTCTCAAGAAGCTTAATGGAATCTTCTCCAAGGAGCGCTGTGAAGCCCTCCATAAACCCTGAGCCGCTGCCTGCTGCTGCTGCCATCAGCATCATGGTTATCTTTTCCTGTTGGAACTTATCCAGCTTTGTAGCATTACCAAAATCGATCACGGTTAGTCTGTGGCTGTCCAGCATTATATTGCCGGAATGAAGGTCGCCGTGGTAATACCCTTCCCCGAAAACCGCCTCTGTAACCCACTTTTCAGAGAGCTTGCAGAGCATTTGCTGCTGTCTTTGTAATGTGGCAAGTTTTCTGGAAAGATCCGCTATTGTATTCTGCACATCTGCTCCATTGGAAACGAAGATCTTGGGGTTTTCACCCTCCATAATGAGCTTACCTTCTTCGTCCTTTTTGTAGAACTTACCTACAATGTCATCACGGTCTTTTCTTGACTTTTTAAGGACATTGATGACAGTATCCCCGTTAGCCCTGTTCACCATCATTGCATTCGGTGTGGGATTTGCAAGACTACTTACTTTCATGGACTCAACATTATTTTCATTGTCATCATAAATTCGGCCGCGCTCACAGTTTGCTGCCTCGATGGTAAGGTCAAGCTCCTCCATGTAACGTGTCAGAAGGCCATCATAGGTCTTTGCCATTCCTTTGCCGGCCTTTGCTGCACATTTCTGCATGATCTTCTTTTCCCTCAGCATCCTGTTACGTACATCAGGGCGAAGAAGTTTGATAACGACTTCACTGGGAGTAATGCTGTCCCTTGTATAGACCTTGCAAAGAAAAGCCTGTCCCACAGATGCTGCACCGAGGGATCTTGTTACTTCGATCCTCTCTATCCTGCCGTTGGATCTCTGAACCATTGAAAGAAGCTGAGCCTCCACGATTGGTCTCGGTATTGGAGCAAGGTTAGATTTCATATCATCAAAAGCATCCTGCATTCCGGCAGGGATCATTGAATCCGGAATTCCCTGAAGGATTTTCTGAAGTAGTGGTCCTGCTCCCTTGAACAAGCCTCCAACCATTGGCGCTATGGCCTTGTTTTTCTGCTCCTCAGTGGCATCTTCGGGAAGGTTTACAGGTTTTGCATTCCTTATGGCTGAAGCAAACATGCTCCTGACATCGAGAATACTGCTGTCTGCAACGTAGGTGGACAAAACATTTCTTACAAACTGTCCTTCACCATCATTGCCCTTCATGGAGTTATTTACCATCTTAGTGAGCTGCGCTTTTCCAAGGTCAATACGACGCTGTCTCTCTTCGTCCTCGATTCCCTGTTCCTTGTAATATGGCACCTGTTCTATGGGTTCAGGCTGTACAGCCTCCCCCATATTCTTGTTGATGTACTTTTCCATCTCCGCCTTTGCCCCACGCAAAAGCTTATGCACCTTCACCTCCAGTTCCTTCTGGATATCGGCGGCCTCCTGGAGCTTTTCATTTAAATCAGCTCCATCCTTATTTTCCAGCGCACGCTTCGTGCCGAAAGTAATAAGATAATCATCCGACATTGTAAGAAGCATATTATCAATAAAGGAATCATCATCTTTACCGGCATCCTCTATCTCTTTAGCCCATTTTGCATCCTCAATGGCATCCTGAGCATCTCTTTGCGCTTTTCTTTCCTCACGGGCTTTCTTTCGCTCTTCACGGGCTTTCTGGCGCTCTTTGATCTTTTCTATTTCATCATTGCGCTTTTGCTCCCTCTCCCGGATCTGAGGATCGATATTCTCCTCTTCTTTTTTCTCCTCCTGCTTTTTCTCTTCTTCCTTCTCCTCTTTCTTTTCTTCTACCTTATCTTCCTGCTTTTCTTCTTCCTCGTCATCGTCGCCACCGCCCAGCCAGCTAAATGAGAAGAAGCTCTTTACCTTGGCCTGCAGCCTTTCCTGCTCTTTTCTTTGCTTTTCAATTCTTTCGGCTTCTTCCTTATCAAGCTGTTTTTCAAGTTCAGCAATAGCATCCAGGTGCTCCTGGTTATAATCAAGCCTCTGCCCCTCTTCTAATGCCTTCAGGGCTCTTTCATCCTGCTCTGCCTGCCTGCGGTCTTCTTCTTCCTCCTTAAGGTCAGCGATAACCTGTTTATCATTTGCCCATTTTTCTGAGCGCTTTTGTTTTTCCTGCTCAACCTGCCCCCTCTTGGCATTTCTTAACTGTTCCCTGCCATTTTCACGCTCTCTGGCAGCGGCCTGTTCTTGCCGAAGAAGAGGTATGGCCAGCTCGCGCGCTTTTTCAAGATACTCAAACACATCTTCTGTAATAAACGCCTTATCAATGCCAAACATTGACAGGGGCAGCTTATCGGCAAAGGTATTAAGGAGCTGCTTTGTCTTTTTCACATCTCCCATCCACTTTCCGATGACATCTCCGTACTTTTTCACGATATTGAAAAGTCTCATGCCAGGCTGTGTCTCATTATCCATATCCCAGGTATCCTGAGAATAAATGATTTCTGCCACAACATCCAAAAGCTGCTGCTCGTCATAACTCCATTCTGAAGGCTTGATCTCCTGTTTTATCCTATTCTCACGCTCCTGGCGCCTTTGCTTTATCTGCTCAATTTCTACATCCAACTGCCTTCTGGTTTCTTCGTAGTCCTCCTTGACTTTGCGAATGGAATCAACAGACGTGTTGAGTTTCTCCTTCTCTTCATCAAGAAGATCATCATCGTCCTGGAGCCTGACGAGATTTATTGCAATCTCATCTCTTCTTTTTTCAAATTTTTCCCTCGCCTCGTTTACTTTCTGAGAACGGCTTTTCTTAACATTTTCGTTGAGTTCATGAAGCTTTGCCTCATAGTCTGCAAATGCTTCATTAAGGGCTGTCTCCCCTTTTTTCTGAGAAAGGGCTTTGCTCTGAATCTGCTCTCTGATCTGCATGACAGTCCTATCATATTCGTCAGAAAGCCGGAGTTTTTCATCTACAGTTTCATCAATCTCATCTATCAGCGAAGAAAGCACACCGTTTCTAAGGTCAGTCATTCTGGTGAATTTCCTTGAAAGCTCATCCTTCCTCTTGGCAGCGGTCTCCTCCTTTATCTTGCCGGTCTTTACCTTCTCCTCAAGCTTTTGAAGTTCTAAAGCGTAAGCAGCTTCCGCATCATTCTGCATCTTAAGCCTATCGGCAAACACTTTATTAATGGCTTCTTCTTTTTCTTTCGGGACAGGGTGAAACACCTCCATTATAGGAGCCAGTCCGATGGCGTATCGGTATCCCATCCATATTAACGCATCTTGATAGTACTTTTCCTTTTTCTTCTCAATCTCCCTGACACGCTTATCTCTTTTTTCTATAACGCTGTCAAGCTGTTCTTTTGCCTGGTAGATATTCCTTCCGGCTTCTATAAGTTTTTTTTCTTTCTCCGTCTGCTCCTTTAGATCTTTTTCCTCTTCGTATTCATCAGTATAGACAACCTTAGTCTTAAGAGTACCATCCTCTATGCTCTTATCGCGAATGCGCAAAAGCTCAAGGGTATCCTCGCCGTTTACCTTAATATCCGTAATTGTCTCAAGATCAGCGCTCTTAAGCTCGTCATAATCGGCTTTCACATCCCTGTAGTCTTCTACCAGCTTGTTATGACGCTTTTTTGTTTCTTCCGCGGCTTTTTGCTCATCTGCCCTTTTCTTTACGTCCTTTTCTATGGCAGCTTTCCACTCCCAGAAATTCAGAGGCATGTTCTCAAGGGGGTGAATCTGCTGATCATTCTCAACTACCTGGAAGTCACCCAGCACTGCACCAAGCCCCCGCGTCTTCTCACGCCTGTAATAATCCTTCCATTGATTGAACTTACCTCGAATCAGATTAAGCTCACTAAGCTTTGATTCCATCTGTGTGTCAGCCTTAAGAGCCGCCGTTTCATACTTAAGGTTTTCCTGGTCTATCTGAAGGTTGACGGCAAGTAATGCGTCAGACGCTTCTCTGGTTCGCCTGTCAATTCGCTCGGTTCTTCTTCTAAGCTTCAGATCCTGTCTCTCATTCCACTCTGCAAGGTGCCTCGAACTTTCTTCGGTTAGTTCATGAATATTTCTTTCAAATTCCTTAAAGAGCCCTTTCTCTTCTGCTTCAAAAAGCTCCTCATTATCCTTATTCTCTTCTCTGGCTTTCTTTACATCCTCTTCATATTTTTTCCGCAGTACATCTATCTTCGCGGCATGACCTTCCATATATTCCGTTGCATAGTTTGCACGCTTAATAAGCTGATCGGCCTCGAAGTCCTTTTCTCTCTGTGCCTGCTCGAGAAATTTGTTCATTCTCGCAGTAAGCTGTTCCTTTCTATAGGCCAGCTCCCATAGCCTTTCTTCACGTTTCTGCATAGCTTCATCCTTTAAGGACTCAGCCTCATTTCTAATGCTCTGCTCCTGGATATTAAGACTCTGCTCGTAAAGAATTGCTTCCTCAGGAAATTCTATATCAGGCTGTTGCTGCTGGTTTGCATGGGCATTTTCCTGCGCATTCACCTGCTGGTTTACAACCTGGTTTTCCTGTGCGTTTACCTGCTGGTTTACAACCTGGTTCTCCTGTGCGTTTACCTGCTGGTTTACAGGCTGAGCATTTTGTACCTGCTGGGGCTCATTTTCCTGGTTCTGGTTCTGACCCTGCGCCTGATTCTGGTTCTGACCCTGTACCTGGTTCTGCACCTGGTTTTGACCCTGTACCTGGTTCTGAGCCTGGCCCTGTACCTGCTCCTGTCCCTGCTCCTGATTCTGGTTCTGCGCCTGATTCTGTGCATTTTCAAGAGCCCGTTCATTTTCCTCTTTACTAAACTTATCCAGTTCCTCTTTCTGCTTAAACTGCTTTTCCATGCTCTCAATGGATCTGAAGCCTTCCTGACGGGCACTTTCGTTTAGCTGGTTTCTCTTATTTTTCAGTTCCTGAAGTTTAGTTCTTTTTTCCGCTTTCTTGGCGTTCTTATCGCCATACTCATAGTCATCGATCTTTTTAAGAGCCTGCGCACTGCTGAGCCTGCCGCCTTCCATGCGCTTTGCCATTCTTACGATTTCCTTTGATGGAATGTTGGTGAGCTTTATATTTGGAATTTCCAGCCTTGTTCTAAGGTAAGCTGCGGCAATTTCGGCGTAGCGGCTCTTTTTAAGATCTGTGGTCTCATTTGTTATGTTTTCTGTCTCCAGCATGATCTTTTTTGTATTTTCAACACCAAATATCTTCTCATTCTCCACCATATTAATTCCAAGCTTATGGACAAGGTCACTGGCAGAGATATTGAGGTTTCTTACTCTGGTAAGCTTATGCCCCTCCTCATCCACATAGTTGTATCCCAGATCAAGAGTACCGTCTTCCTTTTGAAAGAGGTTCACAATATTCTCTCCCACAATAAAGGAGCAGCAGTTCTTTTCACCCTCTTTAAAGCTGGCCAGCATATTCCGGACATTCATAAGAAAGTCTCTGGCAAATTTCTTGTCCTTGGCATTCTGTCCATAGTTTTTGACCAGAATATCAGCAGGCACTTTCAAATTTACGGCATCATAAAAGAGCCGCATCTCACCGGCCATGTTTTCTTCTTCCATCATTGATATGCTAAAGGAAAAATAAGAATAGTTTTTAAGTGAGCTCTGGCTTTTTTCCATCTCTTCTTTTTCTGCTTCTGTATAAGAACCTGATTCATTCATATATCTTTTTGAATCAACTATAAGGTCCTTTACACATTTAGCATTAGCGCCCATTTTGCCGCGGAAAACCATCTGCTTGGCGAAGCTTAACTTGTTCATCTCGTCAAGCATATTGTTCATGGTAGCACGAACAAGCTGATATCTCTCAATTCCTTTTGGTGAAGATGGTTCCCTGTCACCAAGATAAGCCCTGCAGGCTACGATGGCATCCTGATACTTAAAGGCTGCATCCTCCAAAGCCATGGCTCTCTTAAGACCGACAGCCCTGGGAGTGCCCCCAGGCGCAATGTTTTGCCAGATCGGTGCCACAAGCATAACTTCAACTGCTTCCACAGTTTCCTTGACACGCTGCATCTTATCGCTGTCTTTTTTAAAACGGCGGGAATTAAGGAGCATATGTGCCAGATTTCTTCCCTTCATGGATTTAAGCTTTGATTTCTGAATGTCACTTAGCTTAAACTGCTTTGAGTTCTCAATGGCATAGCCTATAAGCTCATTTTCACGTATGGCTTTTTTTACAGAGGCATCCGCAGCATCCTTCTGCCTCTCTTCATATTTCATCGGCATGAACACATGATATGGGTTCTGCTCATCTTCAAAATTAGTCAGCTTGTTGACCTCAATGTTTATCTTGTTTATTTCATTTTTGTTAAGTTTTAAGAAATCCATAATCTGCTCCTTCCGGTGCTTAATGCTTATACATATCTTTTCTTCTAATACAATACTCTATGATTTATACGAATGACAATGACCACCTGTAAAAACAGGGGTAATCGAAGTTGTTGAGGGTCTACCTTCGTGAGGGACTTAATTGAGGGTCTTGTCAGATTTTTGACCCATTTGTATTTTCTGAGTCTGAGCATGACCCACGGGATCTTTCCCACCTCATCAAGACATGTGCAGGCATATACCAAAAGAGGTGACCAGTGAAATATAAACGCACCGGAAAGTGCCAGAGGAATTGCTATCATCCACATGCTCACAATAAGACTG